>JAISFS010000204.1 GCA_031263485.1 Deltaproteobacteria bacterium
GCAAGGGTCTTTCCTCGGCGGACCCCGGCGGCGGGGCGGGGCGGAACGGGGGTGGAGGTTGCCGCGGACCGGAGGGCGACATAAGGTATCATCTCTTCCGGCCGTCCGCAAGGTCAGGCCGCAGGGCTGGCCTCGGAGCGGGGTCCCGCCGGCGGGCGTCCGGGATTCCCGGCGCGTCGGGACGGCGGCATGGGCGACGTTTGGCGGGGGAATGAACGGGTAACCCGTGAACGGTTACTGGTCAAATATGCTTGGACCGGCCCACTCCTGGGACGGATTGCGAGCCCTGGCCCGCCTGATCTACGGCCCGGAGGATCCCAGGGTCTGGGCGGCCCTGTCGCGTTCTGCCAGATCGCTCGCGGACTCCGCTTCCGGTCCGGACGCGGGGGAAGACAGCCTGTACTCGGGTGAATTCCGCAGGATAGGCGCGGCCTCGATGGCCGCAGGGGCGATCGCGGGCTTCAGGGACGCCCGCCCCGCGCCCCCCGCCGCCACCCTGCCCTCCCCCGGCCTCGCCAAAGGAAAGGGAGGGGGCAACGGGGAAGAGAATCGGGCCTGGGAGTCGACGTTGGCAGACGAGATAGCCTTCGCCGAGGAGACTCTCGTCAGGATCCTTGGCTCGAAACCGACCGGACGCGGGCGGGAGGCGCCTTTCCGGACGTTGGCTGAAGCCATTTACCCGCAGGGTCGGACCGGAGAGGCGTCTCGGGGCCCCTTCCCTTCCTCCTCGGTACTCAGGGCACGGCTGGCCGAAGCGGAAGGCTCCGGCGGCCCCGGTCCCGGGTCGCGTGACGCGCTCGTCCTCCGCTCGCTTTTGGGTGCGGAACTCTGCGACTCCGGCGGCAGGGGAGCCCTGAAGGAGGCGCTCGGGCTCCTTCGGGAGGCTTCGGACGGCTTGGACAGCCTGGTCGGCAACCGCGATCCAGACTCGCTTGCTGCCAAGGAACGCCTGGCCCGGAGGCTCGGGGGCATGTACGGTCGGGCCGGGATCCTGCCGCAGAGGGCGGAAAAGCCCGCCCGCGGAGACGCGCGCGAGGCTGTGAGGATTTTGGACGGCCTTCTGGAATCCGTTCCCGCGACTCCGGAGGCGGAGCCGTTTCGTAAACGCGTTTGCCTGACGTCCGCCGGACTCTCCGCCTGGGCAGGAGTGTCCGGGGCGCGTTCCAGGCTTTCGCTCGCCGGGATATTGCTGAACAATAAAAAGCTTGACACGGCTTTGGCGATGGGCCGGTTCGATCTGGGCGAGTTCATGCTCCGGGCCGGAAAAAAGAACGAGGGCGGCCGGATGCTTTCGGGCTCGCTTGAGCTCGTGAGGTACGTCCTGGGCGGTCGTTGCCCCGAGGCCGCCTCCCCGCTCGCCCGGGCGGGTGATATTTTGCATTCCTCGGGCGACAACGAGCGGGCCTGTGCCTTCTGGGCCTTCGCGATTGAGGCGCTTGAGGGGGAAGGCGAGCGGGCGGAGCCCTACGTGGCCGATCTTGAGTTGCGGATTGGGCGCGTACTCATGGAAGTTGCCGACTGCGCCCAGGCGCTCCCGCTTCTCAGCCGGGCGGAGGAGCGACTGTGCCGCCTGTGGGGTAAGAGATCGCAGCAGGCGCTCGAGTGCGCGGCCTATCTGGCACAGATCTGCTATTGGACCGGCAACATGAAGGAGGCCGAACGGAGATACCGTGCGCTCGCGGGCATCCTGGACGGGGTGCCTCCCCGGAGCGGGCAAGACCCCTCCTTTGCCTCCGATGAGGGCGTGCTCTCCCTCGCGCTGGCCGGACTCGGGGCGACGATGATCTACCGGGGAGACCGCCCGGGTGGTGAGGAGCTGGTGAGGCGATCGCTCGGAATCCGTGCCGGCTCAGAGGCAGACTCGCTCGTGAAACAAATCGGGGACATGTTCCGCCTCGCATTCCTGAATTCCGACAAACCGGTCAGGGGAATCCGCCTGGAAGGCGTTGACTTTCGTCAACCTCTTCGTCACCCTCGTGGATACGGCTTAATCAGCATCATTTTCAGTTGGGTGGGCGAAGACGAAGACATTTAAGAGATGCGGGCGGAAGGGGACGTGATTGGCGGAGCCTTGGAGTGGGAGGCTGTGTGCCAAGTCAAGGGATCGAAGGAGGCGGTTGTGCGCCGGGTGACGGATGAGGCGTCCCTCAGAGGGCTCAACGGGATGACGTGGCGAGAGCCCAGAGGATTCATGGCGAGCTTTATGCATCGAGTCGGGCACTTTCCCGAAGAACCCTGCCACTCTTCTTCGGCGCCTTGCCGAACCTGAGTCTCAAGACCTTCCTGCGTCAGACCGTTCCGCCGTACCTGGCGGACGAAATGTTCCCTCCCAAGTCGCGCCTTCCGGCCTGCCCGACCGATGCTAACGATGAGAACGCCCGCGCGGTTTCTCTGGACAGAGGAATTCACATGCCCCTACACATCATCCTCGCCATGGCCTCAGCCTTTTTGGGCGTATCGGGGTTATCCGCCGGGACGGCCCTGGCATCCTCCAAGAAGTCGGGAGGCAAGGCCAAGGGCCCTGCCAGACCCCAGCCTCAGCAGAAGAAGAAAGGCAAGTCCGGGCCCCGGTCCCGTCGGACCAATGGCGAAAGGAAGCGGATTGTCTACTCCTGGCCCAAGCGCCCCAGGCTCCTGGCTGGCTGGCCTGAGTGGCGCTTCCCGCACATGGGCCAGCTTCCGGAAATGGCGCGCCTGTATGCCGAAAGGACCGGCTCGTTCAAGACTTCCCTCGGACCTGTCCACGCCTGGGACGGGGTGCGTGTCCTGGCTCGCCTCCTCTTCGGCCCGGACGATCCCCGCGTCTTGGCGGCCCTGTCCCGTGCAGCGAGATCGCTTGCGAACTCGGCATCCGCCTCGGATGCCGGGGACGACAGCCAGTTGCCGGGGGAGTTCCGCCGGAAAGCGGCCGCGTCCATGGCCGCAGGGGCTCTCGCGGGCTTAGGGGATATCCTTTCCGCCTCCTCGGCAGCTTCAGGCTCCACCTCAGGCCATGAAAGCGGGGAGGAAGCCTGGGAGGACGGAAAGCGGGCCAGGGAGTCGGCGTTGGCTGGCGAGATAGCCTTCGCCGAGGGGACGCTTGCGATGATCATGGGCACGGACTCGATCGGATGCGGCCAGGTGCCGCCTCTCCTGTCACTTTCCGAAGCCCTGTATCCGCCGGGTCGGACCGTTGAGGCAACGAAATCCCCTTTTCCTTCCTCACGGGAACTCATAACGCGTCTGGCAGAAGCAGAAGGACCGGGAGGGTCCGGCCCGAAGTCGCGGGAGGCGCTTGTTCTCAGATCGCTGTTGGGCGCTGAGCTCTGGGACTCCGGCGGCAGGGGTGTCCGGAAAGAGGCGCTCGAACACCTTCGAAAAGCATCGCGCGGGCTGGATCGCCAGCTTGGCGACCGGGCCCCGGATTCGCTTGCCGCCAAGGAACGGCTGGCAAGGAGGCTCGGGGGCATGTTCGGCCAGGCAGGGATTCTGCCGTTCCCGCCGGAAAAACCCGCCCGTGAGGTATTGCGTTCGGCCGCGAAGCTCTTCCGGGACCTTTGGAGGCTCGCCCCACAGGGTCGGTCGGGCGAGGCGCTGAGGCGTCGTGCCGAAATGGCGATCTCTGGACTCTCCGCCTGTTGTGGGGAGCAGATGGCGGATGACATTATCTTGGGCGTCATGAAGTCCTTTGAGTTCAAAGTTACTGAGCCGGACGCGGAGACTGGGAGGCGCTTCTTCGACCGTTGCGAGTTCGCGTTCCGGCTCGGCCTGGAAGACCTGGCCATAAAATTGAATTCGCAGGCGCTTGCCCTCATCAGGTATGCCTTGGGAGGACGTTGCCCAGAGGCCGCCGCCCCGCTCTCGCGAACGGCTGATTTCATGTATTTATCCAGCAACAACGACCGCGCCTGCACCTTCTGGGCCTTCGCCCTGGAGGCCCTGGCGGGAGAAGGCGAGTGGGCGGAGCCGCACGTGGCCGAGCTGGAGTTGCGAATTGGTCGCCTCTTCGTGATATCTGCCGACTGCGCCCGGGCAATCCCGCTTCTCAGCCGGGCGGAGGAGCGCCTGCGCCGACTGTGGGGGGAGGAATCGCAACAGGCGCTCGAGTGCGCGGCTTACCTTGCCCATCTCAACTACTGGTCCGGCAACATGAAGGAGGCCGAACGGAGATATCGCAGGATAGCGAGCCTTCTGGACGGCGCGCCTCCCCGAAGGGACCCGGCCCCCGGCAGACCTTCCGATGAGGCCGTCCTTTCCCTCGCCCTGGCCGGAATCGGGGCGACGATGATCTACCGCCGTGACCGCCCGGGGGGCGAGAAGTTCATCAGGAGATCTGCGGAATTGCGGGCCCGCTTGGATGGGGGCACGCTCGTGGAGGGGTTGGGAGACTTTTTCCGCTCCGTCTTCCTGGATTCCTCGAGAGCGGTCAGGGTAATCCGTCCGGACGGCATCGACTTTATTGAAAAGGGAAGGACTGGATTGATTCAAATCACGTTCGCGTGTTTGACTGAAGAGGAACTTGCCGATGCCGGTGCCGATGCAGATGCAGACGATGACGGCGACGGCGAGGCGGAAGGTGGCGAGGGCTAGGAGTCGGACTGCTGGGCGATGCGCGGTCGGTCGGGTTCCGTTTGTCTTGCCTGCCGCCAAAGGAGCGTGGCGTCCCGCGGATTCAAGCCGCTGAAGCATTCTTACTGTTCCCTCGGTGTCGCGACTCCGTGATTTACTACGCAAAAGGGAAGCTCGGCTTACGTCCTTCGGAATTTCACGGAAATACTGCAATTCCCATGACCAGGCTCGAAAAGGCCTTCAGTGATGGATTGGCGAAGCCGGAGGGGCATCGAGAGTTCCGGGAAGGTGGACGATTTTTCACCCAGAGGTACTTGTAGTAAGGGGCACAAGGGTTTACAAACTTGCTATTGATACTTAAACTGACAATGGAGGATAATGGCAATTGTTGTTTTCCTCTTTCTCTTCAGCTGGATGGATACGGGGAGAATTGAAGCTGAAGCGGCTATAGCCTTAATTCGCATGCATACCCCGCCTCCGCCAACCCTTATTTCCATCCTCGGGATGGGCTCTCCCTCCAAGTCGGTGTTTCTGCCGAGAAATTGATCGTGCCATGAATAAATCGTCCATGCTCCTCCAAATTCCCGTAGATTCCTTGACAGGATTAAGGGCGCTGGGTGCGGTTTATGTTGACAAAACAGGTCCTCTCGTTGATTTGTTGAATTCATTCGGCCCGTATTTCCTGGCGAGGCCCAGAAGATTCGGGAAAAGCCTCCTTCTGGATACCATCCAACAGATTTTCGAGGGAAAAAAGGAGCTGTTCTCCGGATTGAAAATTGAAAGTCAGGCTCAGGATTTCATCTGGAAGCCTTTTCCTGTTATCCGGATCAACATGAATACCATAGGCACCGAGCCCGATGCTTTTCACACCGGCTTGATCGGCAAGCTTCTACGGTTTGCAGTTTCATATAAGGTACAGATCAATACATCTACGGTAGCTGATGCCATCAGTGATTTGATAATGAACATTTCCATGAAATGCGCAACCATGGAGGAAAAATCTGATCAACTGGTTGACATCGTCAAAAAAAATGTTGTGCTCCTCATAGACGAATACGATTTTCCGCTTCTGAATCACCTGCGCGATCCAATAAAAATCGAACAGATGCGCAAGATACTTTATGGATTTTATTCTTCTATCAAAGGATGTAGCAATTTCTTGCGTTTCACATTCATAACCGGGATCACTAAATTCAAACAGCTTTCTCTTTTTTCAGCCCTGAACAACGTTGTCGACCTCACTTTTGAAGACGGATTTTCCGAGATCTGCGGATTCACAAAAGAGGAAATCACTTCATCTTTCTTTAGGTATCTTGAGGATGCCGTTTCATCGCAGGTGGAAAATGGGACACTTGCTCCAAACTCCACAGTCGATGACCTCATGGAGAAGATTTCTGAATGGTATGACGGATATAGCTGGGACGGAAAAACTAGGGTGTTCAACCCGTTTTCTATCAAAAGTTATCTTCATTTTAAAAAACTAAAAAATTTTTGGTACGAATCCGGGAAGTCTCTTTTTTCAGATATTCTCGATTCCTTCGATGGAAGCCGCTTTTCTGTATTCGGCAAGAAGATTTCGTTAACGGGGCCTCTTGAAATCCAGGACACGGCCAACATCAACGATGAGGCATTTCTTCTTCAGGCGGGTTATCTGACTGTTGATAATATCGATATTATCAATGGATCTGATGTTTTCCGTCTTAAAATACCCAACAACGAGGTCAGAAATGCGATTAATAATGAACTCTCCGCAAAATTCCGGAAATTCGTGGCCAATCTTCAATTTATAGACGACAAGACAAATCCTAGGGCGGAATTACTGGGCATGAAAGAAAAGCTATTGTCGACGTTATGGTCACGCAACGTCAAACAGTCAGAAATGCTTCTCAGTTCGATATTCTCCGGTAATCCTAAAGAGTGGTATCGAGGCGGAGGTGAAGGCAGTTACAAATTGATATTATTGACCATTTTGAGGTTCGGAGGCGCGATTTTTTCGGGAAACATGTTGGATGCTTTTGGGGAGACATCCTCTGATGCCGGCAGGGAAGAACTGCTGTTCGATGTTTTCGGAAACGGCTATGTCATTGTAGAGATGAAATATGCCCAGACCGAAGAAGAGGAAAAAATCAGGAACGGACGGCACGTCAGTCACGGTCGTCTCAATGACTCGCCTTCATCGGCAGCTTCCGGCTCCCAATTCGATGGAGGAGAGCCTGCCGTCTTGACCGGATTCACAAGGCTCCTCGAACATGGAATGTTAACCGATAAGGTCAAGCACGTCCTTGAAAGCAAAGTCGAGGAAGCTTTCAGTCAGATATTGATCAACAATTATGCTAAGCCGTACCTCGTTTCGGAGAGGCCAGTCCTTACGGTCGCAATCGCGGTCTACGGAACGTCCACTGTGATGGTACGTTTCGCGGAAGCGGTATGGAATTCCGACAGGAAAACGGTGCAGGGATTGACTGATATACCGCAAGCGGAACCGTAAAATCCCGGGCGCATCTCGTGAGACAAGCCCCTGCGCGAGTTCGTCGCCTCCAGTTTCCGCGTTGCGGAAAGGCTTAAGCACCGGGATATAAATTAATTATAACTATGGTAGTATGTGATAAGATCTCATCCATGTTCAGATCTTAAGGAGGCTTGCCTTTGATATTGATGTGGCTTAAGAAAACATCAACAACATGTGGCTTCACGTCAACGAGAGAAGAAGGTGATTACTAGTTTTCAAAAAAAGCGAGGATGTCAGGGTATGGCGGCATTACAGCTGCAAGTGAAATTTGTGGATTGTCAAGTGCCACTATTACTCCGATGAGGAAATATGAATTATCTTGCAATGCCAGGATTTCCACTACAATCAAGGAGTTTCTGTTATTAATCCATATGTGTTACGGATACAATCCTGAATAATTTTTTTGGTTTACACTATAATTTTAACATACACCATTTTGAATATTGAAAAAATTTATGATTATGAAGCTGTCATCTTTTTCTCACTAATTACCGCCTGAGTAATATAACGAAGAAGCTCAAAGAATTGGACCAAGAGCCTCACTTGGGCATCAGGATAACTGATCAACGGGAGGACTCAATTTACACAAAACAATGTTTTATGATGAGGTGGATTATATTATCCATAAACAATAGTTGTATATATTAATTAATTTCATCGCCGAAGTCTGTATTGCCGGTCGAGGTTGGCTACTCCACTCAGTCTTAAGCCTCAGCAAGGCTAATGCATAATAGCTATCGATATTAATGAGTGACGTCCCTCCCGTGTTTCGGTCGCCGGGGAACACCATCCGGCTTTTCATGATCGATTCCTCGCCATGAATCTTCACTCTATAAATTCCGGCTTCCTCATTCATGAGCCCCTGCTGATTATTCCCGGACTTACAGAGAAGAGGGCTTGAGCGGCAGTGAAATCTTTCCCCGAGTTGCCGAATTGAACCGGCAGCGGTGGTACCTCTTGTCTGTGCTGTTTCAGCGGCGGTATATTTCTGGGGGTCTTGAGGGCGCCTCAAGAGCAAATCAATTTGGTATGACGCATTCCATTCCTTCAAGGTTATGGGAGATATGGCATGTTGTTCTGTGGTCTATTGGAATGCCCTGTGTGCCTGTGAGGAAGGTTACGGCAGCTTCCTGGCTTGGCCTCAGACTGCTGAGGGAAAAAACATATGGTCGTTGCCTGGCTTGTCGAATCCAGAGATGATTTGGTTTAGCGCGGACATCACTCCGTGAGGCATATTCCGGCAACGGCATGGATTTTATACTCTCCGACAAAGTCCAAAGCTTGACTGCAGGTTGTGGGGAATCCATCGTTTAGACTTTCAAGCCGTTCCCAGCCGACATTTCTTGAACCTCGGGACAGGCTCTGCCATACACGGTTTCATGGGCATTCCGGGCGATGTCGTCCCTGCCCGGTCGTCTCACGGCAGTTGCCGTCTTCCAGTCCAGTGTCGCTGCCGAAACTGAGCATGGCGGCGGTCCGTATCGCGCCGCCTTCCGACCCATGGGCGGATCGAGTCGGCCTGCCTGGCTACCATTTGACGACAGGGCAATCTTGCCGACCGATGGGAGAGCCGAAGCCTTTCGTGGGGGAATCTTTCAGGGTTCCGGTTCGTGAGCCTCCGCTCTGCTCGTGTCATTCGCCTATTCTTCAGCGGCTGAACGTTGACCTATTGTTGCGGGGGGAAGAAGGTATTCGAAATCTTCGCCATCCTGCCGGACACGAATCCATGCTCTCTCGGAGGGTAGTTGCGGCGCTTCCGAGGACGGGACCCCGCCGTTCGGGTTCGGTCTGCCGGTAAGATGGGCCGGACGGTCATGATTGCGCCCTGTGTCGGCACCCCTTGCCGTTTCCTGGGTAAGCGGCTGGTCGTTTTCTCGGAAGAAGCCAAGTTTAAGGGAAGACCGCTTGATTTTTCCCCAAGTGTACTATATATTCAGTATCCCTAGAGCCGTACCGCTATTTAAGGGCTTCCGCCCTGCCCCCGAACTGACCCGAGATTCGGTACGCCAGATCCTTCCCGGTTCCATGCCGTTGTCCAGAGATCACTCCCCGAAGC
Organism: Deltaproteobacteria bacterium; assembly: GCA_031263485.1. GTDB lineage: Bacteria > Desulfobacterota > Desulfarculia > Adiutricales > Adiutricaceae > JAIRZX01. The sequence goes on from JAISFS010000204.1 coordinate 9,114, forward strand.
CCCGACACCGGCCCGCTAGGCCCCGTCTCGGGGCTTCAGAGCCCTGTCGGTCAGGCCGAAAGACTCCCCGCCGTGCATCAGGCTTGCCGTTGGCGTAACGCCTCGCGAAGACTCAAGCCGCAATTGATCTTCGCTATCCACCGGAGCCCCATACGGCCCCGGACATAGCATAGGTCTGTGGCGCATGCCCTGTGGACATGCCGCGCCCGTTTCCGGAGGTGACTGACCGAGGCCGTGCCGCCCGTTTCCGGAGGTGACTGACCGAGGCCATGCCGCCCGCTTCCAGAGCCGATTGTCTGTGGTCTGGCACTCGTTGACTATGCCTCCCAATGGGTCTTATACCGACACCTTCGCCCACATTTCCGGTCTGGCTAATCCGTGAGTGGATGCCAGGTAGATATAGCCTCCCTTCCTCCCGAACCTTCAAGCCATACGGAGTGACCCCGTCGACATGGAAACCGAAAAAGAGCACACGACCGGCCATACGACCGGCATGGATCCCGCGCGCCGGGAGGTCCACGAGGCCTGGCAGTCCTTGGACGAGTACCTGACGTCAACGCGTTACGCGGTGCGCGACCCGGAGAACGGAGCCCCGCGGGAATCCTGCTTCCAGGACGTCCTGACCGGGCGGATCATCCCCAAGCTCCTGACCGCCCGGACGCCGGTAAGCGACCCGGAACTCACGGACGAGCTCGCCCTGGCTCTCCTGAACCGCCACCTCATCCCCGCCTCGCCGCTCCTGATGAGTTTCGGGAACCCCCACACCCGGAGGCCTGGGTACTTCTCGTGCTACCCCCTGGGCTTCGTGGGGGACAGCCTCACCGAGATAGAGGAGATGCGCAGGAAGATGCGTACCATCTATATGGCCGGGGGAGGCGCTGGCATAGACCTGTCGAGGCTGAGGGCCAAGGGCTCCCCCGTGGACCGCGGCCAGGGCATCGCCTCGGGCCCGGTGGGGTTCCTGCCGGACTTCGACGCGGTGACCGGCACCACCAACCAGGGGGGCAGGAGGCGCGGGGCGCTTCTGGTCCAGATGGACTGGGAGCACCCGGACATCCGCGACTTCGTGACCGCCAAGAACTTCAACTCCCGCCTGAACGGCTTCATCAACACCCTTCCGCCGGAAGAGCGGCCGGTCCAGGGGACCAACCTCTCCAATATGAACATCTCGGTCAACGCCTACGGGGCGTTCTGGGAAAACGGCCAGCTCATCGATCTCATCGCCAGGAACATGTGGGCCACTGGCGACCCCGGGCTCCTCTTCGTGGACAACATGCTCAAGTACTCGCCCCTGCGGGCGGAGGACGAGCCGCGCTTCTCCAATCCCTGCGGGGAGTACCTGGCCTCGGCCGGCACCGCCTGCAACCTGGTGACCGTGAACGCCGCCCGGCTCGCCCGGGCCGCCTGCGACCGACTGAGGCGCGAGGGCATGGATCCTGCCGCCGACCTGGACGCCTGGAGGGTGGCCTTCTCGCGCCAGTTCTGGAGCGTGCTGGGCCGGATAGCCGGGCTCGCCTGCTACCTGGGTAGCGTGGTGCTGGACTTCGACGAGGGCTACCCGCTCCCGGAGATAAGGGAGCGGACCCAGGCGATGAAGCCGGTCGGCGTGGGCCTGTCCGGATTCCATACGGCTCTGCTGATGGCGTACTGGGGGACTGAACCCTACGGCTCCGCCGAGGCAGTGCGCTTCGCGCGGGCGACCCAGGCATCGCTCGCCCTGGGCACGCTCGCCATGAGCGCGTCCTTCGCCCGCCGCACGGGTCACGTCTACGAGAACGCCCCATACTGGAACACGCACCTGGACGAGCTCTCCGAGACCCTGGGCGAGTGCGGCCTGGACGATGCCGCCGGCCACATCATAGCCGATCTCAGGAACCTCGTTTCCGAGCGCGGGGGCTTCTACAACTGTCTCACCACCAGCCAGGCGCCCACGGGGAGCGTCTCGGCGTTCCTGCATAACATCGATACCGGCATCGAGCCCTTCTTCGCCCTGTCGGTGAACCGGAAGGTACGCGACCCCAAGCGCGGCTGGGTGGAGTTCACGCTCAGGCCAGCCGAGCTCGCGGACATCATCGCGTCCGATCCGGCATTCGCCGAGCGAGCGGAGGCGCAGACGGCCCTGAAGCTCTCGCCCATGGAGCAGCTGGACATGCTCGCGGCCTTCCAGCGCCACAACCACACTGGCGTCTCCAAGACCGTGAACCTGCCCGCCCAGACCGGCGCGGAGGAGATAAAGGCCCTCATCGTCGCTTCAAGGGACAGGAGGCTCAAGGGTTTCACGGTTTACAGGGACACGAGCCTGGACGGCGTCATCTCCGCTGCGGCCCCGGTAACGGTCCCGGTCCCGTCCCCGCCCCAGGACGGGCTGGCGGCGGCCACCTGCGACGGTCCCGGCCGCATGGACGAAGAGGAGGCCTGCCCCGGCTACGAGCCCTACGAGGACGTGGGAGACGACCGGCCCGGGCGCATCTTCAGGGCCAGGAGCTCGTCCCTGAACGCCCATATCATGCTCTCCCATGATTCCCGGAACAACATCCGGGAGGTGTTCGTATGCACTGGGGACGTGGGCGCCGACATCAACGCCATCTTCACGGCCTTCGGCATGATCCTCTCGGTGGCGCTCCGCAAGGCGCCCTTCCTTTTCGACTCGCTCGTGAAGGTCCTGAACAAGGTCAAGATGGACCAGCGGGTCGTGATCCGCACCTCGATGTCCGAAGAGCCCATAGTGGGCAACAGCCTCCCCCAGGCGATAGGCCTCCTGATGCGCCAACGCAAGGATTTCCTCGACAAGGGCACCCAGGTGCCCGTGCCCCACGACGTCGGCAACTACGACATCTGTCCCGAGTGTCACGAGCTTACGCTCCGCCGCGAGGGGTCCTGCCGCAAGTGCGACAGTTGCGGGTACTCGACCTGCTAGTCCGGAACTCCGGGAGCG
>JAISFS010000252.1 GCA_031263485.1 Deltaproteobacteria bacterium
GTCGAAGTCGAGGTAGAACTCCACGAAGTCGCGGGATGTGCGGGAGAGGAGCCTGGCCGAGACCACCCGGCCCAGGTTGTGGGGGTTGGAGGCCGGCGGCATCCAGAAGAGCGAGTACGAGCACGCGAGCGAATCACCCGCGAGGGCCGCGGGGTCCACCGACCAGTAGGCGATGATGTTGTCGTGGATCTCCTGGGAGTTGGGGATCTCGATGAGTTCCAGCGATCCCGGCGGAAAGCCCGGGCCGGGCTCGGCCCAGACCCAGGTCCGCAGGTCGTAGCGGCGCCCCACGTCCTGGTAGTGGTCGAAGTCGTTGTCGCGCTGGATGAGCCCCCAGCCTCCCCCGGCCTGGTGGCCGGGGAAGCCGGTCGTCATCAGCCTGCGCGGGTTGTTCAGCGCCCTCAGGAACCACCCGCCCTCGCCGTCGGTGTAGACCAGCCCGTCAGTGCCGTGAAGCTCCGGCCGCCAGTCGTAGGGGGAGCCGTTCTCTTTCTCGGAGTAAAGGTACATCCCGCTCACGGGCGCGAGACCCAGCCGCTCTGGCCATTTCTCGCCGGAGCGGCGGTACAGCGTGAGCGTCGTCTGCATGGACATGGAGGAGCCTGGCCGGATGACGATCCTCATCGCCCCGACGAGCCGCCGGGACTCCAAAAGCGCGTAGACCGTCATCTCCTGGTCCCCGGGCTCGGGCCTCATCAGCCAGAACTCGCTGAAGTACGGGAACTCCTCGCCGTCCGGCTCGGCGGGATCCAGTATGACGGCCCTCGCCGTCTCCCCGAAGCGGGAGTGCCGCGCGGCCGCGCGGAAGTGGTTGGCGCCCAGGAAGACCACCGCGTCGTCCATCCTGCCCGCCTGGTTCATGGGGTAATGCACCGTGAACCCGGCAAAGCCAGGAACCGCGTCCTTCCAGGCGCCCGCGCCGTCCGGGTAATCGAAGGCCGAGGCGTCGAAGGCTATCTCCCGCGTCATGCCCCCTTCCACGGAATGGATCCTGACCGGCCGGTCGTAGATGAAGCCCGCGTGGAAGAAGGAGACCTCGAAGGCGGTATCCTCGCCCGCCCAGAGCCGTGCCGGCTCCCTGTACGAGATGCCCCGCCAGTCAGACTCGTCCAGCCTCGCCGCAGCCTCGCGGAAGCCGGAAGAAGGCTCTCGGAAAGGATGCAGGGCCCTCCCCCGCGCCATGGACTCCAGCACGGAGAGGGTGAAGCCCGGACCCCTGGCCGCGCCGTCTCCGGGGCCCCCGCCCTGGACCGCCCCCTCTGCCCCGGCTTCGGGAGGCTCGGCTTCGCCGACGGCAGGGGCCCCACCGTCGGAGGCGGGTGCCTCTGCGTCGTCTCCTGCCGCCATGCCGTTTCCGGTGCCGTCGGCAACTCCCGGCACCTCGCGCCCGGAGGGGGCGGCCCCGGCACCTTCCGCGTCCGCGGCGGGCGGTCCGCTGGCGGGGCGGGTGTCCGGAGGCTCGGACGACGGCGCCTGGGCCGCGAGGTTCCAGGGGAAAGCCCCCTGCCAGGCCAAGGCCGCCAGGGCAAGGGCCGAGGCGGCCAGGGCCGCCGCCAGAAGCGGGGTCCTGGCGGAACGGCGTCTGCCGTCCGGCTGCGGGCTAGGTTCTGTCATGGATTTTCCGTGGCCTGGACGGCGCCTGATGGCACCGGGAAGCCGGGACGTGTGATATGCCGCTTGCGGAAGGAGGCGCCTCCCCGGTGCCTCTCCGGCTCCGGAACGGAGGGAAGATTACGCCAGTCGGCCGCCGAAGGCAAGAAGCGGGAGTGACACCGGAACATTCAGGGTAAGATGATAGTGAGATCCGCACGCCAAATCAACAAGGGCGCGGTCCTCCGGAAAATCCCACGCGTTTGGCCGCCAGCCCGGCCACGTCCCGTGCGACCGTTCGCCAGGGAACTCGGGTAGGCGGGAGGCGCACGAAGAAGAACCGTGGGTCACTCCTGGACCGGACGGCCCGGCGGCTCCCTAAGTGGCAGATGGTTACGGTATGATGTACGGAAAATCCCAGGCAATTCCGGAAAAAGCCTGAAATCCCGGAAGAGCCGGGCGCTGTCAGAGGCGATCGCCCGGTTTCCGGCCCATTCCGAGCGCCGCCGTTCACCGCGTCCCCGACATCTGCTCTCGTTTCCGGAGCTGGCGTTCCCGGAGCTGGCGTTCCCGGCGCAGAGGTTTCCGGAACTGGCGTTCCCGGTGCAGAGGTTTCCGGAACTGGCGTTCCCGGAAGGAGTCAGATACTTGGTATCTGGTCATTATCGGAGACAGATTATTCGCTTGCCTTGAACATCCAGGTGAAGTGTCAGCCCTATTCCAGCGAGGGGAATATGACCTGTTATCCGGAATAGAATATTGGATCGACATTTTCGCGAATACCAATGGAGAGATTCTGCCTTGATTTTTCGGGATGATGGGAAAGTCGGGATAAGCGGTGCGGGAGAGGGCAGACGGGAGCCAGCATCAAAACCGGTTCCGCTCGTCGCGACCGAGGCCGGTTGTCTTGTCCCGCACATCGGTTTTCGCATCCCGGAGCACACGTTTCCAGGGAGAACACTCTACCGTGGCCAGGATGAGAGAGTCTCGGAGCCATGACATGACGCGGTTGCCAGGGACGCCATCTGACGGGAAACGGGATTGCAGGACTCCATGTCCTCTCAGAGGACGGGAATCACCCTCGGCTTCAGACAAGGCGTCCGTGATCCGCCGTCATCCCGGACTCGTCCGAAATTGGACCCGAAAGTCACCGAAGTGCTCCACCAGGAGCTTTCCGCCTGGGCTGGCGGGGTTCGCTTGCTGGTCGCCGTTGGGGTGTTTAGCCTATCAGTTTCATAATCTGGAATGGCAACGAAAATTCGTCTTCCCTTCTGGTGGCATGATGGTGCCCAGCAGTGCCGAGGGAAGGCTTCCGCTCCGCCCGATCGTGTTGACACCGTTCGCGACCGGTTTTATGATGATCAGGTCGTCATACGATTACAGATACCCGCCGTTGCGGGTGTAAGAGGTGACGTTGTCATGGACTTACCCATGCCAAGTCAGCGTCCCTGTCCGGCTGGCGAGCTTGTCCCTGTCCGGCTGGCGCGGACCCCGGGCGCTTCCATGAACGCTTCCGCAAAACCCATCCGAAGCGAAGCGTCAGAGCACGATTCGACTCTCCCTCGCGCGGACACTGGTCACATCGCTTCTCGCACGGCACCGCTTTGACTTCCGGCAACCACAGTACACGATTCCCGCCGCAGTGGTCCAGGCCGTCCTGGCGCTCCGCCTGCGCCAGCATGAAGTTCCGAAACTCCAGGGATGACGTTCGCTTCAACACGCCCGATCATCTGGGGGATGGCGAGCAAGCTGGACGATCCTGCCCTGCGGCACGGGCTCCTAATCCGATCACGATGCCCTGTCGGCTACCAGGAAACCCTGTCCTCTGTCTCCTGCGGTGGGAGCGCCGCCCTGACGCCTGAAACCATCCCTTGCGCATCGATGTCCGCGTTCCGTCCGTCGTTCGTCCGGAAGTTTACTTTGTGCCCAGCACCCGGTGCCGAGGGGATGAACCTTCCCCATGCCCGCAACCATCCGCGCGGCACTTTCAGAAAAAGGAGAGGAGAGGGACATGAGATTTGCTTTCGTCCTTGCGGCATGTGCCGCCGCGAATATCGTTGCAACCGCGATCGGTGCGCTGGCTCAGGAGCCTGAGCCGGATCAGGGTTACGTGAACCTATTCGAGAGTTCTGGCCATGCCGCTTTCTTCTGCGAGTATGAGCCCTCAAGTTTCGGCGGTCGCCCGGACCAAATACTCGTCTACAACGACAAAGGAAAGTTTTCCCTTGACTTCTCTGCTGACAACGACTCGCTGGATCTTGAGCGCCTCAAGCCCGGCACGCCCATCAAGTACGACCTGACGGTAGATTACGTCTTCAGCGACAACTACAGTGAGTGGTATCCCCACATAGGTATGACCGCGATCGGCCCAAACTCCGATGCCGCCGCAGCTCCTTCCGGTTGCAGTACGCCGGACGAGCCCGCCATCGGTTACACCGGCTCGGTCCGAGGCTTCTTCTGCGGGTTCGAGCCCTCAACGGGTGGCGGCGCTCCCGCCCGGGTGTCGGTAGCGACAGGTAAAGGCGTCTATCGTATCACATCAGCCCAAAACATGCTCCAGCTGGACGAGCTTAAGGCGATCCCCCGTGATTCACCCTTCGATTTCGACATCGCGGTGAGTGTCCAACTCGACCCGAACGGCAACAGTCTCATGCCCACAGTCTATCTTGTCGACTACAGAAACATCGGCACCCCGTCCCCCGGCGCCTGCGCCAGGGGTACCAAATAGGGCTTCTTACGGCATTGAGCCGAACGGGGCTACCGTCTGGCGCCGTCCGACTGCAAAGCGATTTCGCCGAGAGGAGCAAGGCGGTTTCTGCGCCCGGAGGAAACGGATCCCGCGAAACGGGGTCTTCGGAATGCGGAACTGCGCCGATTTGCGGCACTTCGCCGGCATATCCTCGCAAGAACCACTACCTGATGGTCTCCCGGCCTGTCCGGCCCCTTGATCAAGATGGCGGTTTCCGTCTCGTCCTCGGAATAACAGGCCGCAAAGTTTCAAAGTCGAGACGTCCTCCGCCATTTTCCTGGCGACATATCTCATATCTCTGGCGCACTTACCCACCCCCGTCAGCGACCATGACGTGAGCCGGGCTGACGCGGCGGGCGGCCCGGTCCGAAGAGGCGGCGATCGCCACCGATGTAAGGTGTCACAGTTGGCGATGGCCTTCCGGGCCCCGGTGCCCGGAAAGGCCGGGGCATTGGGAGCCGCCCGGCCTTGCCCCGAGAATCCGGGCCCTGTCCCGTAAATAGCATCGGGTCTTCAGCCGCCGTCCGGTCCGGCGCTTCACCCGGCTCCGCCCCCCTCCCGCCGTCGGGCCCGGTCCAAGCCTCCGATGCAGATTCCTTGCCGGTGACTCCGGTAGGCGCTGGCCGTCCCGCCGACGGGTTACGGACCGCGACTGACCGGGCTCCAGCCGCCTTGCGGGCCAAGTTGCGTGCCCGTACGAAATCCAACAGCTCCTCCTCGAACCCGGAAGGGAGCCGCAGGGTTTCCATCATGCCGTCCAAGACCTCCAGACAGTGGCCGCCCACCTTGACGAGTGCCTTGGATACGGTGTCGGTCGAGAGGCCAGTGGCACGGCTCACGGCCCTTATGCCCAGCCCCGCCGTTGAGTGGCGGATCAGCTGGATCAGGGACTCCGTGGACACGTGGGCACCGAAAAGGGGTGTCCCCCGGGCCGCCGAGAAGCGTCTGCCGCAGGTCCGGCAATACAGGAGCGGCCGGTCGCGGTCCTTGCCGTACCGGCCCCTCACCGAGATGTTTCCCTGGCCGGGCTTTCCGTGGTGCGGGCACTGGGGATTGGGGCAACATGCCCGCGCGAGATCGGTCATGGCGCCCAGGGCAACGGCGGAACGCCGTCAGGCATCGGCGAGGCACCGGGGGACGCTCCGGACGGGATTCCGAGGGAGACTCCTGACAGGGTTGCGGGGGACTTTCCGGGCGAGGCTCCCCCGGACGCGTCCGGCATGCCTGCCGCGTCCTCGCCTTCACCCCCAACGAAGTGATCGGCCAAAGGGCGACCAGAAAGGCCCGTCCGCCCCTCACCCTCCGCGAGGCTCTCCGCGTACAGCTCCGCGAAATGCCTGACCTCCACGGCATCGCCGTTCCGGGAGAGCATGTCCATCAGCTGGATCATGCAGGCCGGGCAGGAGGTGGCCACGACGTCCGGGTCGACGGAAACTATGTTCCCGCGCTTGCGAGTGCCTATGCTCTCGGAGACGTCCGGGTGGAGGAGCGTGAAGCTACCCCCGCTCCCGCAGCAGCGGGCCGCCTCCGGCATCTCGACGTACTCCCAGCCGGGGAGGAATTTCAGGATCCGCCGGGGCTCCTCGTAAACCTTCAGGGCCCGGCGCAGATGGCAGGGGTCGTGGTAGGTGACCCGCCGTCTGCGCGTTGCTCCTTGAGAGCCGGAATGGCCGGAAGCGTTGATGGATGCGGCGCCGACAGCGTCCGAGCCCCTCACCGTCGCGCTCGGCCCGGCCTCCCGGGCGTCCGCCTGCCTGTCGGGGAAGTCAGCCTTCACGACGTTCACGAGAAAATGGCTCAGATCGGAGGCGCGTTCCGAGAGCCTGTCGATCATTTCGAGCCGGTGGCCGGAAAAGGCGCCCCTGAACCTGGGCCAGGTCTCCTTTATTGTCGAGGCGCAGGTGGCGCAGGCGGTTACCAGCCAGTCGAAGTCGCAGGCCAGGCTCTCCACGTTGCGGGCGATCAGATCCAGAAATCCCTTGCGGTCCCCTGAAGCGGCAAGCGGTATCCCACAGCAGCACAGGCCCTCGGGCATGACGACCCCGACCCCGTGATGGTGGAGCACGTCGAGCGTCGCCTCGGAGATTCCGGGGAAGAGCCTGTCCGGCACGCAGCCGGGGAAATACGCGACCTTGAGCCCGCTCCTGCCAGAAGGCTCCAGGATGCGCGTCCTGGACGCCGAAAAACCTTCGGGCGGGAACGAGGGCACGTGCCGGGGGCCGACTATCGGCTTCAGAACCGGCATGGTCGAGGTCTTCAGGACCGCGCTGGCGGGTTTGAGGAATATCCCCTGGTACATGGCCCCCAGCCGTGCGAGCAACCCGAAGAGCCGCGGCCGGGGCAACACCAGCCGGAAGATCGCCCGCTTCACGATCCCCAGGCCCCGGTAGGCGGTAATGGCCGCCCGTGCCCGCAAAAAGATCTCCGTGATGCCAACGCCGGGCGGGCAGATGCTCTCGCAGGACGAGCACAGGAGGCAGCGGTTGAGGCGCTCGTCCACGGCCTTCGGGTCCCGGATGAGCTCGCGGCCCAGGTCCTGCAGGAGCGCGAGCTTGCCTCTGGCCACGTCACCTTCCCGGAAGGTCTGTCCGTAGACCGGGCAGACCTCCTGGCAGAAGCCGCACCTCATGCAGCGCGAGAGCGAGTCGTCCAGCTCCCTCATGAGAGCCAAGGTCTCGCGAAGGGTGATGCGGTCTGCGGGCGGGTCGCCGGGCGGTCGGGTGGCTCCCCCGAGACTGGCGGCATCGCGCGGGCGCGTTCCCTCGCCAGATACCCGGGATTCGGGGAGGATGTGGCCTGCAGCGGGGCTTCCGGTAACCTGGCTAGGCGGCATGGGGCTTTCGGGCCCCGGGCCTCCCTGGACGGGGCTACAGTTCATATTTATCTTGCACTCTCCTGGCTCTAAGGGTTCTCGGGGGCATCAGCCCCAAGCCTCCTGGCTCCTGGTCCGGAGGGCATCGGGCAACGGGTACGGGGCCTACCCTCCGGGCTCAGACGAATTTCTTCCCGGCGTTGAAGAGGTTCTTTGGGTCCAGGGCCCTGCGGATACGCTTGGAAAAGACCACCGTGGCCCGGTTGGTCTCCCTTTCCATCCACTTGGCCTTGGCGAGCCCTATCCCGTGCTCCCCGGACAGGGTCCCCTGGAGGTTCAGCGCCGCCTCAAAGATGCCGTCCACCATGGCCTCCACCCTCGCGAACTCCTCCGGATCCCTGCGGTCGCAGAGGATGGTGGGGTGCAGGTTGCCGTCCCCGGCATGCCCGAAGACGCCCACCTCCAGGCGGTGCTTGACCGCGAGGGACGCCACGGCCTCCACCATCTCAGGAACCCGCGAGCGGGGGACCGTCGCGTCCTCCAGTACCGTAGTGGGCCTCAGGCGGGCTAAGGACGGGAGCGCGTTGCGGCGGGCCTCCCAGATCTTGGCCTTCTCTTCGGCGTCCCGGGCCTCGCGGACCGAGGCGGCTCCGGACTTCAGGCAGACGGCCTTCACCTCGGCGGCATCGGCGGCAACGCCCTCGGCGCTCCCTCCGTCCACCTCGATGAGGAGTATCGCCCCGGCATCCGTCGGGAGCCCGGTCTTGAGGAATGACTCCACGGCCCGGATGCATTTGTTGTCCATGAACTCAAGGGTGCAGGGGAGGATGCGGGCGGCGATGATTTCGGCGACGGCCTCCGCCGCCTCCCTGAAGCGCTCGAATACCGCGAGCATCGCCCGCGAGGCCTTGGGCGGCGGCAGGAGCTTCAGGATGAGGGTCGAGAAGACCCCCAGCGTGCCTTCGGAGGCGAGCATCAGCCCGGCCAGGTTGTAGCCGGTCACGCACTTCACGGTGCGCGAGCCGGTCTTCACGAGCTCCCCCTCGTGGTCGAAGAGCTCGAGACCCATGAGGTAGTCCTTGGTGACCCCGTACTTGAGCCCCCGCAGGCCCCCGGCGTTCAAGGCGACGTTCCCGCCAAGGGTGGAGACCTCCTGGGAACCGGGGTCGGGGGGGTAGAAGAGCCCCTGGGCCGCGACCGCCTCGGCCAGTCGGGCGGTCACCACTCCGGGCTCCACCACCGCGTAGAGGTCGCGCGGGTTGATTTCCAGGATCCCGTTGAGCTTGGAGGTAAGGATAACCGCCGAGTCGCCCGGCTCGGGCACCGTCGCTCCGGAGAGGTTGGTGCCGCTCCCCCGCACGGTGATGGGGAGCCCGGCCCCGTAGCACATGGCCACGGCGCGGCCCAGGAGCTCGCGCGTGGACGGCGCCAGCACCACGGCGGGCTTGCGCTGGTCAAGGACGGCCGAGTCGTAGGCGTAGCACAGGAGATCCGCCTCCTCAACGAAGACGGAATCCTTGCCCAGCGCCTTTCTGAAGTCCGCTACGAGGCTTTTGGGGACGGTCACGGGGAGGCCTTTTTTGAAGCGCGACGGAGAGCCGCATGGATCGGGGCGGAAGGCGGGAAAGCGGGCCGCGAAGCGCGGCAGTGCCGGGGGGACGCGATCGGCCGACGGGCCAACGGCCACGTCAGCCCGCCGCGTGGCGGGCGACTGCGAACGGTCAGGCGGAACACCCGTCGGACGGAAGGCGGCGGCACGTAAGCCATCGTGAAGTCCGGGCCGGCCCGCGCAGGCAACAAGGCGGGCAATTGGCCGCCTGATGGCTTCATTGTGACATTTTCTCGAGGTTGACGAAAGAGGCGGTATCGGAGAAGGATAGCCAAAACCAGAAAAAGCCAGCAAAATGAAAGTAATAAATAGATATTACGATGTTTTGCTTTAGCTTGCCAGAAAGCGATCGCTCTGCATCAGATGGCGCGTTCTGCTATCTTGGTCAATTCGACTATGAGCGTTAAGGCCGTCCGTTGAAGAGAATCCTCGCCTCCGGGAGGACCATCACGGTTTAACAAGTCCCTGCCGGGGCACCAAAGAAACCGGGGAAGGAAACGTTGCCTTTCCTGCGATGGAGGAGAAAACGATCGATGCTCCGTAGACCGTAAAGCATTGAGGCAACTTTCCGATCGAGAGGGGCCGACCAGGCCAGTGGTTTTTTTTTGGTCGCCATTATATCAGGCAACCATGATTGAGGTCTGTGAATAAAGCCCCTCCGAGCCTGAAGAGAAGGGCAAAACACATGCCTATCAATAAGGCCGGACTTCAAATGTCGGATTGAGCGAAATATCGTCTCTGCGGTCAATACAGATGCGTTAGGGGCATCCATTGAATGGAAAGGCGCATTGTCTCCGTGAAGTCCAATTCATCCTTTTTTCACATACCTCATGATTCCGGCGGTTCCGGAAAAGTTTCCGCATCCACCGGTAGTCCCCCATTTTCCCGTATGTCACGTGAGGCACCGCCTGGCATTTTAGGGAGACGGTCCTATGTCTAAAGGGCGCATAGCGTGCCGTCCGATTCCTTCTTTAGGGCTGGGGGCGCTTTGCCGGAGGCCATTGCCGTGTCAAAGCTCCTGGCCCTTGACGCGAGCATGTCACCCCTTGACGCGAGCGGCAGACGGACTCAGCGTAGCGATGGGCCCTGAGTTGGCTTTGCCTTAACCATAAAAGTTAAATCATTTTAATATTACATCAATTATATACTAATTTTGAGTATATATATAGAAATGGTTTTAATAAACGTTAAAGTTGTCTACTGTTGATCGAAATTCTAACTTGATTTCTGTGCAGATCTCAGGCAAAATATTTTGGCAAATGTTGGTCTTTAGGGATTGCATCCCGAATGTCAACAACTTAAGGGTAGCTGGATTTGATAACTGACTGATATCATTGAGTAAAATTTCAGAATCACTATGTCCTTCCACTGTAACACGTTCATGTTGATTGTCAACAACCAGGCGTATGACACATTTGATGCCGTCACAATTTGATGGGGGTCCAAGGCAGTGATGCCCCAAAATCGTTTCATGATAAGTTGTTGACATTGGATTGCATTCTCCAGGCTGACACGGTCCATCTGTGACGGAACCTTAATAGCCGATGCGGTTGCCCTAGGGCCGGGTGTTGCACCCCCCAAAGTCTTAAGCTGTCGTCTGGAATCCTGATGATGAGGCACAATTTGCCAGTTATTGGGAAGCTATGCCAGGATACCGCGTTCGGAAAGACCTCCCTATCCGGTTCTTCACCACTTAGTCCCTCTCCGAATTATTCTCGGCGGCTCCATCTATCGACCTATCATGAGGTCTCCGTGCATTTTTCTATCTGGTCATCAGTCATTAATTTCGGTTTGCCGCTGTTTCGTGATATGGCATCTTTTTTGACCATAACGGTATTGATTCGCGCATCGGCTGAGTCATGCGAGGTCCAGGGTCATGACTATCAAGACTGATTTTATCGTCAGAGAGCCTATATTTGAGAAGTTCATCAAAGAGGAAGCGGTCTATGTAGACAAGACAGGCATGATCCTGGACTTATTCAACAATGCCGATGGTCCATATTTTCTTTCCAGGCCCAGGAGGTTCGGAAAATCCCTTCTACTAGACACGATCCAGAATGTGGCAGAAGGGAAAAAATGGCTTTTCGATGGCCTTGAAATCGGAGATCCTAAACGAGGATACGATTGGAATCATTATCCTGTGGTACATATTGACATGAGCGGACATGGATCCCAACCGTTGGCTTTTGAAAGTTCATTGGTAAACCAGCTCAACATGTTTGCCGGACAATACGGCGTGAATCTCGGAGCCATGCCGTCTGTCATATCGATTTCTTCTCTTATTCAGGGAATCTCCATCAAATCCCAATCCGTCAATGGCAACGGAAACCGTGCCGATCCACAGAACGTAGTGTTGCTCATAGACGAATACGATTCTCCATTGATTTCCAATATCAAGAACCCTAAAAACATCGAGTCTTTCCGTGTTATGCTATATGATTTTTACAAAAGCGTGAAGTCAGTGATGAAATTTATACGGTTAGCATTCATTACAGGCGTAACAAAATTTCGGCAATTGTCGCTATTTTCAGCCATGAACAATATCAATGACATAACCTTTAATCGAAATTATAATGCCATCTGCGGATTTACTGAAAATGAAATTGGATTATATTTCCGGAAACACTTTAAAACCACACTTTCCGAACTGAAACGGAAAAATGAGCTGGCTCCTGGCTCTACGACAGACGACCTCATGGGCAAGCTGATGGAGTGGTACAACGGGTATTCTTGGGGCGGAAACCATAAAGTTCTCAATCCGTATTCCGTGATGAACTTCTTTGAAAAGAAATCTTATAACAATTACTGGTACCAATCAGGCACTTCCCTGATTGCCTCCGAGTTGGGGTTCGACGATTCAGAATTTTACGGGATGTTCAAAGAAAACTTATCTTTCAAGGGAGAAATCCCGATTATTGATACGCAAAACATTTTCCCTTCGGCATTCTTTTTACAAGCGGGTTATTTAACAGTTTCAAGCTCCAAAGGATCTGGCACGACGAAAATAATGCGCCTTAAAATACCTAACAACGAAGTCAAGAACGCTATAGCGTTCGAATTGTTTGTATTGCTCTTGAAAGCCCAAAAAAAATCTGATCCTTTCAATTATATTTCGGAAAAATTTCACGAACTCTATCGGGCATTCAGTACTTTAAATGTAGATTTATCCGAAAGACTACTGGCATCTATTTTTTCTTCCATACCTTCCAATCTTCACGATAACCGCGAAAATATTTATCATATCATTCTTTATATCATATTGTGTTTCGGAACATTTCTTCCTGATATCGAGTCATTCACCGACAAAGGCAGATCCGATCTTGTCCTGCGGACCCCGAAAGGGGATTGGATCGTAATCGAAGTCAAACACGTGAAGGCCCGTGCTTCCGCAAATATCGTGAACATATCTTCATCCGATGATTATGAGGATCAGTCATCCAGTTCCGTGAAGGAACCGTCATCGAACAACGGCGATTTTGCCTCCGGCGACATCAGACAAGTTCCAAAAGCCGGCACGGTATCTTCGGCGATATCAGGTCACACGCCAAAATCCGTCATCAGCTCGCTCAATTCGAATATCGACAAGGCTTTCAGACAAATAATTTCAAAAAATTACGCCAAACAATTTCTCGGCACCAACAGAGATGTTTACGCCGCAGCCGTAGCGATATACGGCACGTCAACCCTGATGATACGTTTCGGACATGTGGAATTCAGCAGTGAGAAAGACAACAAAGAAGTCGTCATCAGGAAACTGACTTGACGGTTTCGGCCTATACGGCATCTAAACCCGGATTCGGCGCAATCGGCCAGAACCAGGTTGTTCGCCATAAAGCCTTCGAAACCCGGCCTTACTGACGGTGATCCGAACGTACCCGCCGGGGTCTACGGCCCCCGATCGCCTAAGCTTCAGACTTTTCGTCCCGACCAGGAAATTTCTCGTGAACCGAGACATTGGAGCAGGGTCTGGCGTACGCGAGACAACCTGGATCCTCTGTCACTTTTACCGAATGTTCGGGGATCATCCCGTGCCGTACCGGTATCCTTCAAGATCAGACGCCCAGCCTATTGTCAGGCGTTCAGCGCATTCGCAGAATTCCGGCTAGCGTTCGGTTCCGCCGTTCCGTCTCCGAAAGCGATCGTTCACCCCGGACAGCGAGTCCTGTATTCCTTGCTTCCGCACCTGTGTCCATTCCGCAAACCACTCCGGTGCCTGGTCTCGCGCGGATCGGGGCATATGCACTCCCGTGACTTTTCAAGCTAATCGTTTGCCGCCGGTCGCCGGTCGTCTTATCCCGGCATGATGATTGCGGGAATGTAGCGGACTCACCGACGCCCCGCCAGGAGCGTGGCCGCGACCCGCGCGCCGGGTCGAGTCCCTTGTGACGGCAGACGGCGGCTACCCCATCTCCAAGCCACGCGCGGCAGCTCTTGATTCCACAGAAAAAAACCTCCCCTTCGACAGGGAAGCGGAACGCTATGTGGCCATCGCATTGGCACCCTTGCGCTTAAGCCGTAAACCATCGCCCATCTGCGCACCCTTTACCCAGACACTCCCCCCTCAAATGACTGCCAGGAGGTGAGGGAGGGGGGTTTTGCAGTGGAATCAACTCTTCGCGATTCCCGCGAGGCGATGCGGGCTGGGATTGGATTCCGCCCAGCCCGAAGGGATCCGGGAGCCCCCCCCAGACGCCGGAAGAGCTGACTTCGGGCGATGGGCGAGTCGAAGCGGTTCGATACGCGTGTGACGTGCCTCGCCCCCTGCCCGGAGCCCCGGTCCCCCTTTAGCCTGTCCGAGACTTTACGCGAGCCCAAGGGGGGATGACATGCCGGTCCCCGCAATCCCGGCGTCCGGGCTCATGGCCGGAAAAGCCTTTGACGCCTCCCGTACCGCTGTCAGCTCCCCGCGATACCGTAGCGTGCGATGGATTTATCGGGGGAAGCGGCGGTGTGCCCGCCCAAGCGGCGGGAATTCCGCTCAGCTATGCGGCTCATGACGTCATATGAAGCGCAGGAGCGTTCGGAACTGAGACTTAAGAGTCCCCTTGCAAATCGACTGAATCTGCCCTATCCTGAAGGCAAGTTGAAAACCCCTGCCGCGTCCGTCACTGCCTGGTCTGGATCTCCGGTAGGTACCGAATCTCATCACCATATCCACCGCCTTCTAACTGTCGCGTGCCGCGCGTAGCCGCATGCCGCGCGCAACCGAACCCCGTCGCGTCGGCTGCAAGGGAGAGCCCTTGACCCCCGTCACCGTCTGTCTGGCCCCTATCCTCCTGGCCGTTTTCTTCTACATTCTCCGATCTTCCCCGCTCCTCGCGACCGCCGGACCGCCTAAGGAACCCGATACAGGGAAGACTTCCAAGGAACCGAACCAATCCAAGGGCCCCAAGGCAACCGAGGCTCCCGAATCAACCGGGGATCCCGGTAATGCCAAGGCCCCCGGGGAGACAGGCGCCCGCGCGGAGGCCTCGACCGCCAAGAGGACCGGAGCCCGCAAGGGGACCGGAACTCCCCCAGCCGCCTCTGGGGACGGGGTTTCCGGTTCCTCCGAAGCCTCCGGGGCCGAAGGCGCGGGAGTCCTCCCCGACCGACCGACATGGGACTATCCGTCCATGGGTCCGCTTCTGGATGCCATCCGTGAGGCGGCAGAGACACACGCAAGCGAAGGCCGCCCGGAAGCATCGGCCAACGAGTGGTGGAGGCTGTACACCCTCGCCGAAGGGATCTTCGGGGAGGACGACCCCAAGACCAGGGCCGCCAAGGCCAACTCGATGCGCGCTCGCAGCGAGCGCGGCGAACCCGGAAACCCCGATTATGCCGACATGGGCTCCGTCATGGACGCGCCGGGCAACGGTCCGCTGGTCACCCGCGCCTCACTGAAGGCCGCCAAGGCTGGGCTCCTGCTCGGCTACGCCCTTCTGGAGGACGGCAAGCCAGCGGACGCGGTCGTGCCTTACGCGAAGGCTTACGAGGTCCTCACGGCCTCAGGCGGCCCTGAAACGCCGGATGCCGCGGCGGCCAGGGAAGGGCTGGCGGAGGCGCTGGGACTCTCCGGCCGCCACGTGGAGGCGACGGGGATCCGCCGGGAGATCCTCGCGCGCGCAGAAACCCTTTCCGGGCCGGGCGAACGGGCGGCGAGGGAGGCGAGACAGATGCTCGCGCTTGAGCTGGACGCTTCAGGGAAGCGGCGCGAGGCGGTGGAACTCTTCCGCAGGGAGGTTTCACGGGCCCAAAAAGCCGATGGCCCCTCCGGTCGGGAGACTACGATAGCCACATTCCGTCTGGCCCGATTCCTCAAGACCGGGAAGGGCTTCGATGCGGGGACGCCGGAGGCGCTCCCCGTGAACTCCGAGATGAAGGAGGCCTTCGATCTGCTGAAGGGGCTCCTCTCGGGCGGCTTCACGGTATCGCCAGGCGATCCGGACCTCGTGGCGGAGGCCCTGGAGGGGCAGAGGGCCTTGGGCGATCTCCTGCACTGGGCAGGCATGCCTGAGGAGGCCGAAAGCATGCGGCAAAGGGCCCTCGCCGCGGCCAGGAAGGGTCTGGGCAGAAAACACCCGTCCGTCCTGGGCGCCATGGCGGATCTGGCCGAATCTGTCATGCGCAAGGCCCCGAGGCAGGCCCTGCAGCTCGCTCAAGGCGCCCTGGTGGGACGGATCAAGGCTCTGGGAAACTTTCGGCGGGAGACGCTACTGGCCTCCTTCAGGTTCGGGGAGGCGCTCCTGAGCGGAGGCCGGGTTTCCGAAGGGATCTCGCTCATGCTCGTCATGGCCAAGGCCCTCGACAAGTACCCCGCGCTCCGAGCCGACGCGGCCACCGCGCGGGCGGTCGCCGCCAAGGAGCTCGTCGGCCTCGGGGATGCGAAGGGAGCCGCCGCGCTCCTGTCCAGGGCAGTGGAGGGGCGGAAGGCCGCCTTGGGCGCCGACGACCCCCGGACCATGGCGCTGAAGGATCTCCTTGTGCAGGTGCGCCGCGCCGCCAAGCTCCCGACGGCCTGACACGTGCCCTCGGGGCGCTGGCGGAGCGCCCGGTCCAGAAAACCCCGCAGGTTCCGCCGTTTCGTCGCGCTCGCCATGACAGCCCCTTGAGCTTCGAGTGCAAGACAGGCGCGGAAACGTCTTTAGTCCTGGATTCGATGACCCCGCCCGCACCGTATCCGCGAACGGGTACGCCTGCCTACTCCAGCTTCAAACCTTTTGCGAATCCGTCGAGTGTCGACGTCTCCCCGGGGAGCATGCAGCCGACGCGCTGGAGTCGCGGGAGGCGCATACGGGCTCAAGGACGACATCTCCGCCCGACAAGGCTCAGCAGAGCCCAGATCGCGCCGCATGCATCGGACCGTCTCCGGTCCGTCACGACATGAGGATGCCCGTCGGTCGGAAGGCCTCCGCTGTCGGCTATTCTTTATCGTACGCGCGTAATGGCCGCGCAGTTACGATTTCGAAGCGGCGGGCCGTCACGGACGCCTGCGACGCTAAACCGTCATTTCAGCACACACGCCGAATGCCATGTCCCGGAAGAAAGGTTCCCCGCTCTTCATCAGTTCCGTGCGAAGCCTTTCTTCCAGCGTTTCGGCGCCTATCTCCTCCAGGGTCGCCACGCCTTCGGATACCATGCGCGGCGCCATCGCCTTCGCCGCCCACCCCAGATCGCTCCCGGATTCCGGCGTGTGCAGGACCGCCTCAGCGCGCGCGAGCGTCACAGAGAGTCCAGCGGTTTTCATGACGGCATAAAGCCGCCTGCCGAACCGGACGTCTCCCCCCTCCCTGGCCACCGTGTCCCACATCCAGGCGAGCACCTTGGCGTGCAACGGCATCCGGCAAGGCTGGAAGGGGGAAAGCATGCCATCGCTCTCCTGGAAGATCATCCTTCCGCCCGGCTCCAGGTGCCCGATCAGGGCATCGGCGCAGCGTGCCGGATCCTTCTGGTACATGAGGACCCTGCGTCCGACGATGACATCGAACCGGCCCATGCCCTGCGGAAGCCCGTTTATGTCAGCCCGGACGAATCTCGCCGAGGAAACCCGCCCGTCATCGGCCTTGTTTCGCGCCGCAGCCAGGGCGCTTTCCGAGACGTCTACTCCCGTCACCTCCCCTCCGGCGCCCACCATCCCGCAAGCCATGAGGCTCACGTCGCCGGAGCCGCATCCCGCGTCCAAAACCCGCATGCCTGCACTGATCCCGCCATCGATAAGCAGACGTCGCGTGAATTCGTCCCTATCCACAGCCCGCTCCCCCGTCGCCGACGATTCCGAGGCATCGATTTCTCCCCAGGCCGTCCCGACAATATCCCAATGACGATACCGATCCGCCGCACCGGTTGCCCCAACGTACCCAGGTGCGTCCCGGTCCCTTGTCCCTCGCGGTTTCTCCGCGTCGCTTCGCCATGTACCGCATCGGCAAGCGGCGCATCGGCATGCGCCACATAGGCATAATGTGAAGCCGCAAACATCGGCAGGCTAGCCCGCGAATGCCTTGAGCCACTGCTTGAACGCCTGGCCGGGTTGACATGCCGCCAAGCCGGGCGACAGGCCCCGGGCAGGACGACAGGCCATCGGGCAGAACAACCCGAGAGCCGAGCCGGACAAGCTGAACGCCCGATGCCGCAACCGCCCCGCGCGGCGGGATGCAGCAACCCCACCCGCCCGACGGCGCAGGGAAACGCCGCCGCATCCGCACGCGCACGTCCGCGCTGACCTCAGGGCAACGGGCTACCTGGGACGACCGTCAGGGACTCGATTTCCCGGGTGGTCAGACACCGCCCGGACCCGCCCTCGACCACGAAATGGTCGAGCTCCTCCACCACCATGACCCTTGTCCCGGGGGCGATCTCGAATTCGGGGAGCAGGTCCACCCCCGGGAAAGGCAAGGTGACGCTTGTCCCGCCTTCCAGAAGCAGGGTGACTTCCCTCTCCGGCCCGTCCAGCCCCTTGAAGAACGCCTCATAGGCGTAGGAGTCCGTCTTTCCGGGGACGCAGGGGGGGAAACGGGAATGAGCCGATGAATAGACGCTCAATTCCCCGCTGAAATCCGGCGGCGGGATGGGCTCGACGTTGGCGGTCAGGTCGTAAAGCGTGCCGTCCACTGTCCCCGTGGCCTTGAAGACCAGGATGCTCACCTTCTCCCGCGGCATTCGCCGGTAGACGATGGAACGGCCCAAGGAAGAGAACATGGGATCGTACGTGCCATCGAAGACGAACATGCCCTTGTCGGAATGGATGACCAGACTCCCGATCTCGGGGTTTGCACCGTCGCCGGCGAAGCCCTCGAAGAGCGCGTAAAGCGTGATTGCGGCGTCTCCCCGCCAGGTGGGGAAGACCACCCGGTTCCAGATCCGGATCTTCTTTTCGGAGTCCGGGTACGGCTCGGAGTCCGGGTACGGCGCCTGGGCTCTCGAACCGTGATCCATGAGGGTCGCGGCGGACAGCAGGACGAGGAACAGGACGATCTTGAAGGCTCTCACGGTCCTCAATCTCCCGGGGCGGCCAAGTGGCTGGAATGGGACGGGATGGAGTGCCAGGGCGGCGGGACGGGGTGCGGCCCGGGACGAATGCGTGAGCTGCGGGACGGCCCTCAGACGCCCGGTTCAGGGCCACGCCATCAGGCTCGGGGCCCTCAGTCTGGCAACGGGGTGCGCGTCTCGGACGGAATGACGCGTATATCTGACGGAACCGTAATAAGTCAGAACGGCAACCCGAGGCAGGCATCGGCCCCTGGTCATTGGGCTCAGGGAGGCTTAAGGGTAGGGAAAATATACCAATTATAGGGGCATGACTTCTCAGTCGGCCTGATTGGACCTCCGCCGCAGCACCATCCAGCTCTTCATCATGAATCCCTCGCCGACTTATTACGGAGGCGTCATATCTGATTTCTTAACATGTCCTGCAACTACAGCATTCTGGTCGCTGGGCACTGCGCTCTTGGACCTGCGGGCGGGGGGTGTCGCTTGCCAAGCCCGGGGGGCTACAGTGCGGCTGAAGTCAGATAGGGCAACCCCTGCGGGAACCGCCGGGCGATGCCCGTGGCAGGTCACTTGTTTCTCATGTTCTGAACCCAGCGGTCCCAGGACGCCATGCAGGTCCTGAGCCAGTCGTCGACGCGCTCCCGGCAGATCCCGCCGGCAAAATCCAGATCAAGCTCCAGGACGGGATCCTTGTCGGAATCGAGATAAGAGCGGGAGTACCTGAAGTCCGAGTTCCACGTGTTGACATCGTCGGAATTGGCCTTGGTCCCGGTGAGCCCGTAGTAGAACTGCAGGGCCTCGCCGTCCGACATGAACAGGATGCGGCCTCGGCGGGCGTTGTATTTCCACACGATGCTCGTGCCGGCTTCGTGTACCTCCTCCTCGACGCTCAGGCCCAAGTCGCGCATTATCTTGAGCATGCGGGGGGGCTCCATGCTCTCTATGGCTTCGCAGTCGCGGGCGTAAAGGGGGGATGCCGCGAGAACGACGCCCGTTGCCAGGACGGCGGCCAGGGCGATCGCGGGGAGGCTCGAAAGGGATGTTCTGGGGATCATCTGGATTTCCTCTTTACCGTTGCCGGGTGAAACGGGGGAGGGCCCGGCAGCGGGCGGATGGGCGCCGGACGCGGGTCTGCGGGCCGGTCGGCTTGTCGAAGGTTGCGGGTCGGAAGGGACGGGCGATCGCGGCCGGGGAAGCCGACTCGATGGGCGTCGCCCCTCTGCAAAGAAGCGGCGGGCCCGAGGGGTTCAGCTCCCAGAGGCGCCTCCGCCGATGCCCGAGAGGGAGGGCGGCTCGCCAGGGAAGCGGGACCCTCCGTCGGCGGGCCGATCCTTGGAACCGTCCGCCGTAGGGAGCATATCGTACCATTTGTCCAGGCTGGCCTTGCAGGTCTCAAGCCAGTCCCTGACCCGCCCCTCGCAGATCCCGCCGGCGAAATCCAGATCGAGCTCCAGGACGGGATCGCCCTCCCCGTCCAGATACGAGCGGGAGTACCTGTAGTCCGTGTTCCAGGAGTTGACGTCCTCGAGGCCGGCTGGGGTGTCGGCGACCCCCACGTAGAACTGCAGCGCCTCGCCGTCGCTCATGAACAGGACGTAGGTCTTGAGGCCGTGGTAGTTCCAAAGCACATGGGTCCTCGGAGGGGTGCCCACCGTTTCCTCGGAGGCTTCCAGATCCATGTCGCGCATGATCTTGAGCAGTCTGGGCGCGTCTATATTGTCGAGCGAGACGCAGACGCGTCCGGGTTCTCCTGAGCAGGACGCGAGGAGGACGGCGGCGAGCGCCGCGGCGACTGCCGGAAGGGCGGTTTTGGGGGTCATGTGGTTTCCTGGAGGTGGTTCGGGGCGCGGCGTCCCGCCGCAGGCCGGGTTTCGGGCTTCTTCCCCGGTCCCGGGGTTAACGCATCGGGATTCGGGGCGGAATAGTGACTGGCCCGAAGGCGCGGGTCACGGATAGGCTACGGCTCGCCCGGGAAGACGGACCAATCGGCATCGGAGCTGTCATCGGCCTCGCCCGGGAAGCTGGACCAATCGACATCGGAGCTGTCATCGGCCTTGCCCGGGGGAGGAAGCAAATCCATCCATCTGTCAAGAACCGCCATGCAGGTCTTGAGCCAGTCCCTGACCCGCCCCTCGCAGATCCCGCCGGCGAAATCAAGATCGAGCTCCAGGACGGAATCGCCATCCGTATCCAGATATGAGCGGGAGTACCTGTAGTCCCTGTTCCAGGAGTTGATGTCCTCCCAGGAGGCGGCGCTATCGGCGATCTCGATGCGGAACTGCAACGCCTCGCCTTCAGCGAAGAACAGGACGTAGCTCCTCATGCCGTGGTAATTCCACAGCACGTAATCGCTGGGCGGGTTGCCGCCCGTTTCCCCCGAGGCTTCCAGGCCCATGTCGTGAATGATCCGGAGCAACCCTGCCCTGTCTAAACTGCCGAGCGGGCCGCAAGCGTCTCCGGGATCGCCGGAACAGGACGCGCGCAGGACTGCCGCGAGCGCCGCCGCAGCCGAAAGAGCTGGTTTGGGTGGCATGAGGTTTCCAGGGGGCTCGGAGCGCTCTCGGGGCGCTGTGTCCGAAGGCAAGGTTTCGGGCGAATTCCCCGGCCACTTCAACGGGGTCGCACGCCCCGGAATCCGGTCGGAAGAGGTATGGCCACGGAGACAGGAGACGGCGACAGGCATCGGCCGCCCCCGCTTGATCCGTGCGGCGGGTCGCAGGGCGGAAGCCGGGTCTACTGCAGGCTTCGGTTCCGGACCCTTCGCCCATGCCCATCCGGACCATGCCGCATCGGCGAGGGAGCGGGAGGTATTCTGGATCACTGCCGCATGCAAGCGTCTCGCGCGGCGGCGGACAAGGCCTGGGGAGGGTGGCGGCCCGGGCTTTGCGGGAAACGGCATCACGGGACACGGGGAGGACGGCGGGGCAGGCCGCGCCCGCCGCCTTGCGGCGAGGGGTCGGCATACGGTTAGCGCCTGGGCGTATAGACATTATAGCCTATCCGCCCGCATGTCAACCGAATCCCGCTTCCCCTGGCCTCTCTGGCCAGGCCGCAGGGGATCCATGTGCCGGGGCGCCGTGGCCGCTCAACCTCTGGGCGTTGCCGGCGAACTGTCCCGGGCGAAGACACGCCGACGGCTCCGGTCGCGGGAGCTAAAGCTGACCCGAAACCGAATCGACCGTACGCTCGACTCCGCCGGAAAACCGCCCGGCCCCACGCGGTCCGCCGGGCGCCGCTGGCCCCTGACGCAACGGGGCCCCGGACATGGGGCCGGGGCCTGTCACGGCCCGGGCTCCCGTCCGGGGCCCCGTCGGCCCCGCCCCGCCCGGGGAGGATGACCGGGGCCGGGACGGGCGTCGCGACGCGGAGGCCGCGCCCGGCTACGCCGCCGGGCGCCTCTCCTCCGCGAACTCCAGCACCACCGCCTCCAGCTCGTCGGAGACGGACTCGAAGACGTCCACCAGGGCCGGGTCGAAGTGCTTCCCGCGGCCCTCGACTATGATGCGCTTGGCCTCGTCAGGCGAGAAGGCCTTCTTGTATGGCCTGTCCGAGATGAGCGCGTCGTAGACGTCCGCCACCGCCATGAGCCTCCCCTCCAGGGGGATGTCGTAGCCGGAGAGCCCGTCAGGGTAGCCGGTGCCGTCCCACTTCTCGTGGTGGGTGAGGGCGATGGTCTTCGCGTGGTGGAGGAACGCGTGGTCAACGCTCTTGGTGGAAATCCTGCCGATGGCGTCGGCGCCCAGCCGCGAGTGCCTCTTCATCTCCTCGAACTCCTCCCTGTCGAGCGGCCCGGGCTTCCGGAGGATGGTGTCGCTGATGGCTATCTTCCCGATGTCGTGGAGAAGCGCCGACGGCACCAGGAAGTCCAGGTCCAGCCGCGACATCTCCTCCCTGTAGACCCCGGTCTCCAGGATCTTCGCGACCATTATCTCCAGGTAGCGCTGTGTGCGGAAGACGTGGCCCCCCGTCTCGTCGTCCCGGCACTCCAGCATGTCCGCGAGGGTCGAGATGACCATGTTCTGGAGATCCATGACCATGGCGGTCTTCTCCTTCACGATTCCCTCCAGGTCCTCGCTGTAGCGCTTGAGCTCCTTGCGCTGCGCGTCCAGGAGGAGCTGGTTCCTTATCCGCTGCAATAGGAGCGGCGCCGAGAAGGGCTTGGCCACGTAGTCGATGGCGCCGAGCTGGAGGCCCTCCAGCTCGCTCCCCTCGTCCGCCTTGCTGGTCAGGAATATGACCGGTATCTCGTCCCAGGGCCCGCTGCTCTTGAGCCTCCTTCTCACCTCGAAGCCGTCCATCTCCGGCATGAGGATGTCCAGGAGGATCAGGGCCGGGGTCACGTGCTCCAGGACCTCGAAGAGCCTCCTGCCCGAGGGTATGGGGAAGACCTCGTAATGGTCCTTGAGCATAGAGCGCCCGATGGCCAGGTTCGAGAGGTTGTCGTCCACGAGCATTATCTTGTGCCTCAAGCTGTCCATATCTCCTGCCCCCTTCCCGCCTCTCAGCCGGCGTCACTGAAGCGCTCGACTATCTCGTCGAGCTCCATCGCCTCGATCCGCTCCCTGAGCCAGTCTACCAGGCCCGGCTCGTTCGCGTAGTCGTTCTTGCCCAGCTCCTCCACCGCGCGGTCCACCCCGTCCATGTCGAAGGCCCGGCAGCAGCCCACCATGCGACGGATGAGCTCCGGGTCGGGGGCATCGGCAGAGGGCCTCCCGCCCGCGGCCGTCCCCCCGAGGAAGCCCTTGAGCTCGTCGATGAGCTTGAAGGCGGCCTCCAGGAAAGGCGGGTTGCGCACGGCTATGAAGGCCATGTCGCCGGCCTTGGCCGCGGCTTCCAGCTCCTGGGCGGCCTTGCCCAGGGGCGCGGCGCAGATGCCGAAGCTGCTGCTCTTGATCCCGTGCACGCGGATCATGTAGTCCTTCAGGCTCCCCTCGTCGGGCGAGCTGACGAGATCCAGGAGCGCCCGCGTGTTCGCGGCATAGGACTTGAGGGTGTCGCGGTACGTGTCGAAGTCCCCCCCGAAGCGGGAGATGCCCTCCTCGATGTCGAGCCCGTCCACCCGCCCGAGCTCGGGGCCGACGGCCGGGTCGGCCGCGGGCGACGCCCCTCCCCCCTGCCCGAGGGGGGGCGCCCCCGCGCCCTCGGGGCCCGCAGCCCCCGTTCCCGGCATCCCGAAGCCGCCTGCGGCGGCCTGAGAAGAGCGCGCCGTAGCCCCGCCTGCCGAGGCGGGCGGGGAGGCGACGGCGCCGCCCACGGTCGCCGCACCGGCGGCGGCCTCGGCCTTCGCGGCCTCCTCGGAGGCGTAAAGGAGCTCCTTGTCCCTGTTCCTCACCCACTTCTGGAGCACGCGGTCCACCGCGCCCATGTCGATCGGTTTCGCGAGGTAGGCCTGGAAGCCGTTGGCGAGGAACATCTCCTCGTTGCCGATGATGGCGTTCGCGGTGAGCGCGATGACGGGGATCTCCCGCGCGTAGTCGGTCCCGATCTCCTGGCGGATGATCCTCACCGCCTCGATGCCGTCCATCTCGGGCATCATGTGGTCCATGAAGATGGCGTCGTACCGCGTCTTGGCCTTCCGGATCAGGGAGACCGCCTGCGCGCCGCTCGTCACGCACTCGATCTTCATGCCGTAGGGCTTGAGCATCCCCCGGGCGACATCCAGGTTGGTCTGCACGTCGTCCACGATGAGCACCCTCGCGTAGGGGAGCGGCCTCAGGGCCAGGCGGTTGCCCATGGCGCTGCGCTTCTCCTCGAAACGGAAGCTCTCCAGGGCCTTCCGCTCCTCCTCGCCCATCACGTCGTCAGAGACGTAGCTCTGCCTGACGGTCGCCGTGAAGGTGGTGCCGACCCCGTACTCGGACTCCACGTCGATGGTCCCGCCCATGAGCTGCGCCATCTTCTTGGCTATCGACAGACCGAGGCCCGTGCCCTCGATGAGGCGGTTGCTCTTGGTGTCCACCTGGTTGTAGGCGGAGAAGAGCTTTGTTATGTCCTCGCGCTTGATGCCGATGCCGGTGTCGCTCACGCTTATCATGAGCCAGACGTCGTCCCCGTTCACCGTGCTGGATACCTTGAGCTCCACCGTGCCGCGGCGGGTGTACTTGAAGGCGTTGGACAGGAAGTTGTTGCAGATCTGCTTGATCCTGAGCTCGTCCCCCTTGAGCCTCGCGGGCATGAGCGGGTCGATGACGAGCTTGAACTGGATGTCCTTCTCGCCTATGCGGATCATGTTCACCGTCACCGTGTCGTTTATCACGCTAGCGACGTCGTACTCCACCGGGACCATCTCGAACTTGCCCGACTCGATCTTCGAGATGTCGAGGATGTCGTTCACGATCCCGAGGATGGTCACGCCGGCGGTGCGGATCTTGCGGAGGTTCGCCTCCTGATCCTCGGGCGCCGTCGTGCCGTTCAGCATCAGCTCTGAGAAGCCGACGATGGCGTTCAGGGGAGTCCGCATCTCGTGGGACATGTTGGCCAGAAACGCGGTCTTCGACTCGGAGGCGGCCTCCGCTATCTCGTTCATCTCGGCCAGATGCTCGTTCTGGCGGTTGATGAGGTCGAACTGGCGTCCGATGAAGGCGGACGAGAAGAACGCCGCGCCCACCCCGAAGCACAGGAAAGTCAGCCCCATCAGCAGGAATCCGCGGTAGAGGTGCCCCAGGGGGCTTTCGACCAGCGGAGCCGAGACCCCGAACACCCAGCCGCGGTCGTTGCCGTTCACCGGGAGCCAGACCGCGAGGCGCATCTTGCCTTCCAGGTAGTAGCTCCCGGCCCCGGAGCCGCCCTTGATCATCTTGCGGGTGTGCTCGCCTGAGGTCACGACGTCCCGGCTGTCGGAGGGGTCCACGGTCGAGTTGTAGCGGGTGAGCACCAGCCGCTTCCTGGAATTCGCGAGCACCGTGCCGTCGGAGTCCAGGATGTAAAGGGATCCCGTGTCCCAGATCGGGAAGTCGTCCAGGAGATCGGAGAAGAACAGCCCCGGCACCGTCATGGCCAGCGACAGCCTCGAATTGATCGGGGCGCAGTAGTAGAAGGCCAGCTCCCCGTCGGAGGCGAATGTGGATGTGGTTATGTAGCGTCTGCCCTGGGAGGCGGCGCGCATGCACTCTTCACGTGACAGCGCCGCCGGCGGGGGCGACTTGCCCGCCCTCGCGACCACGACCCCCCGGCGGTAGACCGCGGCCCCGCTGAAGGCGGGGTAGTTCCTGAGCTCCTGGTCCAGCATGAAGGGAAGAGCCGCGCTGTCCGCGTGCGACAGGTGCTCGCCCATGGTGTCGGTCTGGTAGCGGAACATGTCGAACTGCGCCGTCACGAGCTGCTCGCCCAGCCGGCCGATCACGCCGATCTGGCTGATGACCGTCTCCTCGACGCCGGAGCGCGCGAAGAAGACGCTCGTCATGACGGTGAGCATGATGATTGCGGCCACGAGACATATGAGTATCGCGAAGACCTTCAGATGTATCCTCATCATCGCCTCCTCATCGACCGCGTGGGCGGGACGATCCCGGCGGCTGCGGCCAATCGGGCAGGCTGTCAGTTCTATAGGGCCGCCTCGCCTGAAGCCACTCTGGCGCTCCTGGGCAGGCCGCGGTAACGGGCCGCGGCTTGGCCGCGGCTTACCTTTCCGGGAGGGCGCGACGGCAACGGCGCGTCTGCGGGCGCGGCTTTGCCGCGCCGGCTCCGCCGCGCTACATCGCGCCTCGGGTCCCGGAGGGAGGACGTGTCGGTTCAATGCGGGGCGGGTCTGCCCCGGGCCTTGCCGCTGGAGTGTCGCCGGACGGCAGGGCGCAGGGGGCCCGCGCCGTTTTCGAAAACGGCTGAAGCGCGGCCTCCGCGACCGCTTGCCCGCGAAGTTCGCGCGGCTTCCCCCCGCCGCTTAGCCTTAGCCTCTCGCGCACGGCTCCCCCGAGCCTGCGCGCCGGACGGTCCATCTCTGCGGCGCCCCCGAGCCGCGTCGGCTTTCCGTTCCCCAGCGGCTCCCCCGAGCCGCGTCCGCTTTCCGTTCCCCAGCGGCTCCCCCGAGCCGCGTCCGCTTTCCGTTCCCCAGCGGCTCCCCCGAGCCG
>JAISFS010000258.1 GCA_031263485.1 Deltaproteobacteria bacterium
TCATCGCCGCCGGGCTTGAGGCACGAAGCGAGGAGGGGGGAGCCATAGGCGACGCCGACATGGCCATTTTCCTCGACGGCAGGGTCCGCGTGGTGATCGAGCTGAAATACGTCAAGGCGGACGTGAAAGGCGACGACGGCGACAGGGACCGGGCGGCCGGGGAGCTTGCCTCGGCCCTCGACAGGGCCGAAAATGCCATAAGGGACAAGGATTACGCCGGTTCTTTCAGGCTCTCCGCCAGCGAGATTATTTGCCTGGCCCTGGCTGTCCGGGGCAGGAAAGAGGTAGCGGCGCGCTTCATGAATCCTGACCGGGCCGACGGACCGCCGTCTTCCTGAATCGTGTCGATCGCGTTGGCCGCCCCATCCCGGCGGTCCCTGCGCCGGTCTTCCGCCGACCGCCGCCGTACGGCGGTCGTGGGGAGGCTTTTCCCGTTGGGCGGATCGTTCGCCGCCGCGTCCGGTGCCGCCTATTCGGATTTCTGGCCTTTCCGGATCCGCTGGACATCATAAAGGGTACCGGAGGGGGTATCCTGCCGCGCCGGACGTTTTTTTCCGGGGACGATTGGAGCGTGCTCGTTAGCGGCCGACATCGCGTGCGCATTTACGGCCGGGACTCCTGCCGGGGTTCCCGCCGTCGACCCGGCAAGGTGCCATACGTCCTCGAGATCCTCAACGCCGAGCGATGGGTCGAAACGGATCCCGCCTGCGGGGAGAGGCCCGCGTCCGAGGCTCCGTTCCGCCTTGCCTCGCTGGAGCGCGGCCGCCCGCTCCGGCGCTCCTGAGGCCTGCATGCGCAAGGCATGGAAAGAGTTTCGCGTGAAGAGCGTCCCGGCTCTCCCGCCTCCGGCGAGGAAGTAGCCCGGTCCCTGACCGAGGTTCACCGGATCGGGCCCGTCCGCGGTCATGACCGCCCTGAAACGGAGCCTGCGGGGAGCCCCGTCGGCATCTGGGGTAGACTCGCCTTCTCCGGACCGTTTCAGTGGCACGGGAACGGTATTTCGCCGTAAGGGCGAGGCTTCGGGCTCGAGCCTCGTCTTCGGGCGCACGTGGGCCGCCGAGAGATCAGGTGCAATGTATGGGGCATGACAGCGGCCATCGGCTTGCCCGACCTGGCGACCGTGGCCTCCGTCTTGCCTGACCTGGCGACCCTGGCCTGCGGTTTAACCGACCTGGCGGCCGTAGCCAGCAACATTCCCGTCCCGGCGACCGTAGCCAGCGCCATTCCCGTCCTGGCGATCGTTGCCCAACGTCTTGCCCGTCCTGGCGGCCGTAGCCAGCGGCTTTCCCGTCCTTATGACCGTAGCCAGCGGCTTTCCCGTCCTTATGACCGTAATCAGCGGTATTCCCGTCCTGGCGGTCGTAGCCTGCGGCTTGCCAGTCCTGGCGGTCGTAGCCAGCGGCATTCACGTCCTGGCGATCGTTACCAGGGGCTTGCCCGTCCTGGCGGCCGTTGCCAGCGGTATTCCCGACCTGGCTGCCGTTGCCTGCCTCATTCCCGACCTGGCTGCCTTTGCCTGCCTCATTCCCGACCTGGCTGCCGTTGCCTGGTGTCATTGTGTCTGTTCACCCCTTATCAGGGGTTAGCGGCTGCAATGAAGCTGGACCACGCCGCCGGCGTTGAGGGGAGGCGGCATCGTTGCCGACTTCCGTATCCGCGATGTCCCGTCCGAAGGGGCGAGGCCGCGTCGAGATCGCGGGCGGGAGGAGGTCCTCCGGCTCACTCGTGCCGGTAGGGGCCTTCCGTGCGGGAAGCCCGGCCGGAAGGCGAACGCGAGCGTCGACGGGGGCCCGCCTCCGGTGAAGGCTGGCTTTCGGGGTTTGGGGAGTCTCGGGCACCGTACTGTCCGCCCACCCCTGAGGGGATTATGCCAAAGTTGAAGCCAGTAATGCGATAAAACAGTTGTGCCGCACTATGTTCGACAAATTATGTTTGCATAGGCGTCACCTCATATCAAGTGTTGAAGAGGCGTATTTCCAGGGCCTGGAATGACCCAGGCCCCCTGGCTCCCAGCCCTCTGTTGTGGCCTCTGGTAGCGTGTTTCATCGAAGATCCGGATTGGCTATCTTTTTTCTGCCCGCAACAGGAACATGGGAGTCGATCTGTAGAGAAGCCGCTCCGCCTCGTCGTAAACACGGCTCCCGACGGTCATGTCGCAAAAGACCGTGCCGTAGCCGGCCTCGAGGAGGGCGCCGAAGTCCCATTGCGGCCGGATTCTTTGGCACTGGGGCATCCGGCGACGGAAGTCCAGCATCTCGTCGGTGTAGAAGGGAACCTCCCGTTCCGGGAAACGCTTCCTGTACTCGGCCACATCCACATCGTAGGCGCGCTTCCGCGCCTCGTCGAAAAGTGAGATGTTCCAGTTGGCGTCGAAGATGAGGGCCCGGCCGCCGGGACTGAGCACCCGCCACCACTCGCGGTAGGCCCTCGAGGCGTCGAAAAGCGTCCAGGCCACGTTGCGGCTTATCACAAGGTCGAAGGAGGAATCGGGGAAAGCGAGGTTTTGGGAGTCCGAGACCTTGAAGTCTATCGCGAGACCCAAACGCTCCGCGTTCGCGGAGGCTTCAGCTATCATGGCTTCCGTGCAGTCTATGGCCGTGACCTTGTGGCCCGCGAGGGTCGTGATTATGGCGAAGAAGCCGGGGCCGGTGCCGATGTCCAGGATCCTCAAGGGCGCTTCCCCGGGCGAGTTCTCCGCGATAAGGTCTGACCAGGCCTTCTTTTTGAACGAGTTCAGCTCCTCTCCGACTATGCCGCTGTACTTGGCCGAGGAGTCCGTCCAGTTTTGGATCAGTTGGCTTTCCAGGCTCATGTGTCGTCTCCTACGTCTAACGATTCCCAGTTGATGGGGGCGAAACTGTTGACGCCCACCTCGAAATTCCTGACCCTCTTGGGGTTGTACGCGAACGAGACCACCGGGTAGTAGATCGGGACGGCAAGGACCTCGGAGCTGATGTATCCGAAAAGTTCGTCATATTTGCCTTGGCGTTTAGACACGTCCAGCGTCGCTAGGGTCTCGGCTATCATGGGAAGCAGTTTCGGTTCCGTCCAGACCCTGGCTGGCCTGCCGGGGGTGGGGTATGGACCGAACAGCTCCATGAGCGAGCTGTGGGGCATCCACGAGTCGTTCGGGGTGCGCATGAGGGCGAGGTCGAACATCCTGGTGCTCTGGGTGGTCTCGTAGAAGCCGTTCCTGTCCAGGATGTTTAGGTTTATCTTGATGCCGACCTGGGCCAGCTCCGCCTGGACGAATTCGGCCAGGACCTTCCATTCCGGAAACTCCCCGGTAGAAAGGACGAAGTTGTATTCGAGGGGCTTTCCGTCCCTCTCCCTCACCCCGTCCCCGTCGGAGTCGATGTAGCCGCCCTCGTCCAGAAGCCTTGCCGCCTTGCCCTTGTCCCCCGGATAGCCGTAGTTGTTTTCGGGGGTGACGTAAGGGACCGAAGGCTGGAAAAATCCGTCCGCGACCTTTCCGATGCCGTCGAACAGATCCGCGGTTACAGCTTTCTTGTCGATTGCGTGGTTTATGGCTAGCCGCAGGTTCCTGTCGGCGAATTTCCCGTCGTCGTTGTTGAACACTATCATGTGCGAACACATGGTGTCCGTTATCACGACATCGATCGCCGGATCGCCCGTAAGCTCAGGAACCGATTCGATAGGAATTTTTCCCATCAGATCTCCGCCGATGATGTCAACCTCTCCGCTCCGCAGGGCCATCACCCTGGCCTGGCTGTCGCCCACCACCTTGAAGCGTATGCGGTCCAGCTTCGGCTTTTCTCCCCAGTAGTGGGGGTTAGGGACCAGGACGTACTCCTTCTCCTTGTCATAGGACTCGAGCATCCAGGGCCCCGTTCCGACAGGAGCAGTGAAGCGTCCGACGGGGTTTCCCGGATCGGGCTCTATGGAGGCTGGACTGAGATACCTGACCGGACGGGGATAGGTCTGCTCGTTCAGGATGGAGTACTCCCCCGCCTCGAAGACCATCCTGACCGTGTGTCTGTCCACTGCCTCGATGTCGGACAACTTGTTGGAGGCGAGGGCGGCATACCGATCGTTTCCGGTCCAGCGTTTCATGTTGATGACCACGGCATCGGCGTCGAAATCCGTGCCGTCGGAGAATTTCACGCCTTCCCGCAGATGGAAGACGTATTCCCGCCCGTCCTCCGAGATCTCCCAGCTGGTGGCCAGGGCGGGGACTGTCCTTCCGTTTCCCGCGTCCTCGACGAGCCCGTCGTAGATCATCTTGAAGAGGAACTGGGGACCGTTGTATGAGGCGGCATCGAGCTCGTCCAAGGCGCCGTCCCGGAAGGTGGCGACGACGAGCTCACGGCTCCCCGGCCTCACCGTTGCCGATCCCGAGGGGGATGGTGAGGTCGCGTCACCCGCCGATGGGGGGGACTCTGAGCCGCATGAGGAAAAGATGACCGGTGAGACGATCAAAAAGAGCGCGGCAAGGAAGGAGTTAAGCGATATTCTCATCATATGCGACTTTCTCCAGATGGCAGGCCACCATGTGGCCGCCGTGGCGATCCAGGAGCGGAGGTCTCTCCACGAGGCAGAGGGGCCGGCAATGCAGGCAACGGTTTTGGAAAACGCAGCCTGTCCTGCTGATTCTCATCTCCTCGCCCTCCTTGAAAAGCACCGTGCTCTTCCTCTTTTTGCGGGGATCGGGGCTGAGCGACGCGGCTGTCAGGGCGAGGGTGTACGGATGACGGGGCAACTCGTCCGCCCGGGGGATTATCTCGATCAGGTTACCCAGGTACATGACCGCCACGCGGTCGCAGATTCTCCTCACGGACTCCAGGTCGTGGGATATGAAGAGGTATGCGTTGCCCCTTTCGTCGCGCAGCCTTGAGAGGAGATTCAATATCTGATTCTTTACGGCGTGATCGATGCTGGAGACGGGCTCGTCCAGGACCACGAGGGCGGGGTCCAGGATAAGGGCCCTGGCGATCCCGATCCGCTGGAGCTGTCCGCCGGACAGCTCGGAGGG
Organism: Deltaproteobacteria bacterium; assembly: GCA_031263485.1. GTDB lineage: Bacteria > Desulfobacterota > Desulfarculia > Adiutricales > Adiutricaceae > JAIRZX01. The sequence goes on from JAISFS010000258.1 coordinate 4,994, forward strand.
ATAGCGGTTCAGGAACTCTGCCCCCAGGCCGACGTTCTCCAGGAGGGTCGCGATTCTTTGGACCCTTTCCCGTTCGTCCTCGCCGATCCGGTAGTTCAGGAGCGGCTCCTCCAGCGACCTCCTGATGGTGTAGTACGGGTTGAAAGCGTTGGTGGACCCCTGGAAAACCATCTGCATCCGGCGGCGAATCGGCCTCAGGCCGGTGTAGCTGAGGGTAGTGATGTCCTCGCCCAGGAAGACCACGCTTCCGCGGGTAGGGTCCGAGAGCCTCAGCATCAGCTTGCCCAGCGTGCTCTTGCCGCATCCAGACTCGCCCACGAGCCCCAGGATCTCCCCCTCCCTCAAGTCGAGCGAGAGATCGAAGACGGCGTAATTCTTTTGCTTGGCCTTGGGGGCGAAGGTCTTGCACAGCCCCCGGATCTCCATGACGTTTACGGTCGACCCGGCCACGGCTAGACGCTCACCGAGACGAGGAGGCTCCGGGTGAAGGCCTCGCGGGGACTGGTGAGGACCTGTTCCACCGGACCGCCCTCGATCACGCGCCCGTCGTGGAGGACGTAGACGTCATCGGCCGTTTGAGCCACCACCCCGAGGTCGTGGGTGATGAGGACCATCGTGAGACCCAGGTCCCGCAGGCGTCTGAACTCCTCGAGGATGGCTGCCTGGGTGGTCAGGTCGAGGCTCGAGGTCGGCTCGTCGGCAATCAGCACTTTGGCCCTGGAAGCGAGTCCCATGGCCACCATGACCCTCTGGCACATCCCGCCGCTCAGCTCGAAGGGGTAGCTCTCCAGGACCTTTTCCGGATCCTTGAGTCCGACCCGCGTGAGAATCCGCCGGAAATCCTCCATGGCCCTGCCCCTGGAAAGGCGCGGGGTCCGGGCGGCCTCGAAGAGGTGGTTCTTCACCTTGCTCACGGGGTCCATGGATCCGGAAGGGTCCTGGAAAATCATGGCCGTCCCCCGGCCCCGGTAATCGCGAAGCTCCCTCTCGCCGAAAGCGAGGATTTCCTTTCCGTCCAGCTCTATCGAGCCCCCTTCTATCCAGCCTGGCTTTTCGATGAGCCTCAGCATGGAGAGCGCCAGGACGGATTTTCCGCTCCCCGAGCTCCCGACCACCGCGGTGATTCGCCCGGAAAGGACATCCAGGCTCACCCCGTCCAGGGCCCTAACCACCTTAGAGCCCGACTTGAAGAAAACCCTCAGATCCCGCACCTTGAGCATTGCCGTCGGGGACGCCGCGACGAACCCCGCCGTCCCCCGGCCATGGCCAGTTACGGACCCCGGCACGGGGGGGGCAGGGGGTACTCCGTAGGGCATAGCGGTCCCGGAAGCATCCGGCCGCGACTCCCCCGCGCTTGGCCCCTCCGCCTCCGGCTTCACCCCCCCTGGCTCCAACGCCCCGGGTGCCTCCGCCCCAGGCTTCTCCGATCTTGAAGCCTCCTCCCCATGCGCCTCCGCCCGGGGCACCTCCTCCTTGACCTTGGCGAGATCCTCCGGATCCGGAGTCAAGGCCTCGCCCAAGCTTTCGCCGAAGAGGTTGAAGGCGAGGACGCTGACCATGATGGCGAGCCCGGGCCAGAAGAGGAGCATGGGCTTGGAGGTGATGAACTGGCGGCCGTCGTTCAGCATCACCCCCCAGTCGGGGGTCGGCGGCTGCGATCCCAACCCGATGAACGAGAAGCCCGCCACGTGGGCGACGACGGCGGCTATGCGCAAGGTGGCGTAGACTATTATCGGGGAGAGGACGTTGGGCGCTATGTGCCTCAGGACTACGGCCAGGCGGGTGCAACCCCCGCTCTGGGCGGCGAGGACGAAGTCCTTCTCCCTCACCTTGACCACCATCCCCCGGATCAGCCGCGCGAAGGGGGCCCACCACAGGACGGTGAAGACGATCACCAGCAACTTGAGACTGGGCCCGTATTTCCCCACAAGTGCCAGGGCAAGGAGCGTGGAGGGGAAGGTCGTGCAGATGTCGACCACCCGCATGATCAGATTGTCAAGATGCCCTCCCACGTAGCCCGAGATGAGGCCCAACGGGATCCCCAGGACCATGATCATGAAGGTCACGAGGAGGGCCGTGCCCAGGCAGGTCCTAACCCCGTAGATGACACGCGAGAAGACGCAGCGGCCGAGCTGATCCGTGCCCATCGGGTACTCCAGGGACGAGTCCAGGAGCTTTTTGCTCAAGTCGACGCCGATGGGGTCGTGGAGGGGCAGGACGGGAGCCAGCGCGCCGGCGCCGAGTATGACGACGATCAGGGCGAGGGCAACGATCGCCGCCTTGCGGCGCAGGATCCGCCTGGCGATGATCCTGATCACGACTGCTCCCGTCCCAGTTTGATCTTGGGGTCGATGAACATGTAGAGGATGTCCAGGATCAGGTTGATTATGATGTATGTAACGGCGACTACTATCAGATAAGCCTGGATGACGGGCAGATCCTTAAGGCGGATGCTCTCGATGGCGAATTTCCCGATTCCGTTCCACGAGAAGATGCTCTCGCAGGCGATCTGGCCGCCCAGGAGACGTCCGAAATTGATGCCTATCAAGGTGACCAGGGGGAGGACGGCGTTCTTGAGCCCGTGCCGCAACAGGGCTCCCCAGGCACTGAGGCCGCGCGCGGCGGCAGCCTTCATGAAGGGCTCGTGGCGGATCTCGATCAGGTTGGCCCTCAGGACCCTGATGTAGGTCGCCCCGTAGGTCACGCTCAGTGTGAAGGCCGGGAGAAGGATGTTCCTCATGCTGTCCCCCGAGATGATGGGGACGATTTTGAGGTGGACTCCAAGCAGGTAGAGAAGCATGAGCCCGAGCCAGAAGTCGGGAATCACGGCGCCCCCGGTCGAGCCTACCCTCACGAGGTGATCGAAGGGGGAGTCCTTGTACAGCGCGGCGGCAAGCGCGATAGGCACCGAATAAAGTATCGAGAGGAGGGTAGCGGTCAGAGCCAGTTTCAGCGTCGCCGGAAACCTCTGGAGAATCTCGTCGGAGACTGGTTTCTTGGACTGGAACGAACGGCCGAAATCCAGGCGGACGGCCTTCTTGAGCCAATTGGCGTACTGGACTGGCAACGGGTCGTTCAAGCCCATCTCTTCCCGCAAGACCGCGATGTTCCTCTCGTTCACCTCAATGCCCTGGCTCCTCAGCGTGATTTCGGCCACGTCGCCGGAGGACGCGTTGCTCAGGGCGAACGCCAGTACCGAGACCACGAGGAGCATCGGGATCAGTTGCAGCAGCCTGTTGACTGTGTATTTGAGCATTTGCGGCTTTTGCCTTGCCGGAGGCTGGAGCGAGAAGGGGGCGAACGTCGTTTTGCGCCGTATCGCGGCGGCCAGGACACGCAATGAGGCCTGGAGCGGCCCGGCGGCAGTCGGCCAGCATAGCCGTCTTCCAGGCCTGAGGGTCAAGACCGCCGACAGGCCAGCGGCATGCCGAGCGAGAAAGTCATAGGAACTCTATCCTGTCGCAGAGCCGTTCCAGGAGGCTCGGGGAATGGCTGACGATGAGCATGCCGACCGAATGCTTTCGGGCGTATTCGGCGGTGACGGCCCAGATCTCCGCCTGGGTCAGGGCGTCGAACATGGCGGTCATCTCGTCGGCTATGAGGAACCTCACCTCGGGCTTGAGGATGCGGGTGATGCAGAAGCGCTGCTGCTCTCCTCCGGAAAGCTCGTGCGGCAGGCGTCCGAGCCAGCCAGGATTGATTCCCATGGAGGCCCTGGTGCCGTCGTCGACGGCGCCGGCCTCCTGAAGGCTCAGTCCCATCCTCCTGCGCGGGTCAAGGGCCTTCTCGGGGTGCTGGTGGATGAGCTGTACCGGGCTGAAGCCGGAAGCCGAGAGGGGCTCGCCGTCCACCAGGATTTTTCCCGAGGTCGGGGCCAGGTAGCCCGACAGGAGCTTGACCAGCGTGGTCTTGCCCCGGCCGCTGTCGCCCCTCAGCCCCACGATTTCCCCGGAGTCGAGGCGAAAATCGAAGTCGGAGATGATTTTGCGTCCCGTCATGTAGGAAAACGAAAGTGACTTGGCCTCGAGGACATGAGTCTTGGCCGGGGCGGTCTTGGAGGGCAGGGCGGTGAAATCGTTTTCCGGGAGCGCCCTGAAGAGCTCGGCGGCGTAGGCGCTCCGTTTCATGATTTCGTCGAAGTCGGCGAAGCTTCCCCTGTCGATCTCGCAGGCGCTCCGGCCGTCCTTGAAGACGATTATCTTGTCCGATATCGCTATGGCCGCCTGCAGGTCGTGCGTGATCATCAGGATCGAGCAGCCGTCCTCCTTCAGCTTCAGGAGCTGCTCCAGCGTCTCGCTCACCAGATCCTCGTCGAGCCCGGGAGTGGGCTCGTCGGCGATGATGAGGGTCGGGTCCTGGACGACCGCGCTGGCGATGAGAACCCGCCTGGCCATGCCCCCCGATATCTGGAACGGATAGAGCTCGCCCACCTCGGGGCCGAGGCCGTACCGTTGGAAGGCCTTTTCCTGGACGGCGCGGGGATCGCCCTTTCGGACGAGGCTCCGGATCTGGCTTCCGACCTTCATCAGGGGGTCCAGGTAGTTTATGGACTGCGGGATAAGGACGATCTCCCCCGGCGGGAGGCCGTTCAGCCGCTTCCGGTCCAGCACCTCGCCCCGATACAGGATGGTTCCCGCCTCGATGGCGTTGTCGGGGAGGATGCCCATGATGCCGTGGGCCAAGAGGCTTTTGCCGGAGCCGCTGGCCCCCACGATGGTGGTAATCTCGTTCGTGCCGGCGGAAAGGTTCAGCTCCAGGATCGGCCGGACCAGGCCCTTCCTGAAGAAGGAGACGTATTGGGTGAACGAGACGCCGTACTTGTCGACTTCCAGAATGTTTTCGCCCATTTGACCGCTCATTCCTGGGATTTGTGCGGGTCCATCAGCTCCCGCAGGCTGTCGCCTATGACTTCGAAACTGATGACCATCAGAAGCAGCGAGAATCCGGGGAAAACCACCAGCCACCACATCCCCATGGCGATATACTGGGTGGATTCGTTTAAGATGACCCCGATGGCCGGCATCATGGGCGAAAGGCCGAACCCGAGGAAGGTGACGGCGGCCTCGTGGAGGATGGCGTGGGGGAACAGCAGGATGGCCTGCACCATGACCACGGGCAGGAGGTGGGGCAGGACGTGCCGGATGGCTATGAAGACCGGGCTCTTGCCCATCTTGCGGGCCACGAGGACGTAGTGCTCGCTCTTGAGCTGCAGGACCTCCGCCCTGATGAGCCTGGTGAGCGATGGCCAATGCGTCAGGGCCACGGCCACCACCACCCCGGTCTTGCCGCCTCCCAGGGCGGCGGAGATCATGACCATGAGGACCAGGTGGGGGACGCCCAGGCAGAGGTCGATGAGGAAGCTCACCAGGGAATCCAGGCGCCTGCTGCCGAAGATGCCGGTGAAGCCGAGGAGGAAGGCGATGACGACGCTGGCGAGGGATGAGAGCAGGCCCACCACGAGGCTGTTCTTGAGACCTATCATGGTCCGGGTGAACATGTCGCGGCCGAGCCAGTCGGTGCCGAACAGGAACTGCAGGCACGGCGGGGTTTCGGCGGCCGCGATGTTCATGGCAAGCCCCTGCCCGCTGATGAGGACGTTGGCCAGGATTATCGCGGCTATCAGCGCCAGGGACGCGAAGAATACCAGGGCCAGCTGGCAGTGCCTGTTCCAGCCCCTTACGGATGACAAGGCCTCCATCAGACACCCCAGCTTTCCTTGATGCGCGGATCGATCACGGCGTAGAGGACGTCGGCGATAAGGTTCCCCACGAAGACCCAGACGGCGCTTATGAGGACGATGCCGAGCAGGAGGGCTATGTCTCCCTTGAGGCCGGCCTCCTGCACCATGCCGGCCAGGCCGGGATACGAGAAGATCTGCTCGATGAAGACGGCTCCGCCGAACAGTTCGCTGAAGGAGAGGAACTGCAGGGTGACCACCGGCAGGAGGATGTTTCTCAGGCCGTGCTGGACGACTATCCGCCGCTTAGATTTCTTGTTGGCCCTGGCGAAGAGGACGTAGTCGCTCCCGAGCACCTCGATGAGCTTCGAGCGGCTCTGCATGGCGATGTTCGCCACGCTCACGAAGCTCAGGGTGAGGGCCGGAAGGACCATGTGCCTGATCTTGGTCATCAGGTCGGTCTCCGCGGACAGCGCGCCTATGGGGTTAATCATCCCGATCGGGAACCAGTGCAGGTAGCCGGCGAAGAACATGAGCACCAGGAGACCGAGCCAGAACTTGGGGCTCGACGCCAGGATCATGCAGTAGACCGTGATCGTCTTGTCCAGCCAGCTGCCCTGGTATACCGCCGCCGCGATGCCCAGGAGGAATCCGATCGCCCCGGAGAGGACCCACGCCACTAGCATCAGCGCGAAGGTGTTGACGAAATTCGTCTTGATGAGGTTCCATACCGGCTGATGGTAAATCATGGAAATCCCGAAGTCGCCCCTTATGACCGACGTGAACCAGCCCATGAAGCGTTCGGCCTGGGGCTTGTCCAGGCCCCAGTAGGCGATGATCTGCGCCTTCTGCTCGGGGCTCATGGACATCGCCGAGGTGCCCAGCTGGGCCTGGAGCGTGTCGATGGGGGAGTTGACCACGACGAAAAACGAGATGAGGCACACCAGGAACAGCAGGACGAACATGCGCAGGAGCTTTTTGAGGACGTACTTCAGCATGCCGTCATTTCCATTCCCACTCGTGGATGTTCCTGCATACGATCCAGCCCATGGTGCCGTTCTGGAAGCCCAGCTCGCCTATGTCCAGGCCGTCTTTCAGGTGGTAGAGGTACTGCTTGTTCACGAGCATCAGCCAGGCCGCGTCGCCGCGGACGGAGAAGCCGGTCTCGCCGTCCCACTGCGCCTTCTTCCAGTACTCGTTGGCCTCGTCCTCGTCGGTCGAGGATAGGGCCTTCTCGATGTAGGCGTTCACGACCGGATTGTCGTAGTAGCCGCTGTTGTAGAATCCGTTGCCCTTGTTGGGGCCGTAATACAGGTAGAACGTGTTGATGGGCTCGAGCGAGCCCCAGTTGAGGAGCCACACGTCGCTGTGGCGGCGGCTGTCTATCTCCTCCCAGCTCTTGACTTCCAGGACGGCGTTGATGCCCGTCCGCTTGAGCTGCTCGCAGATGAGCATCCCGAAGCTCTGCAGGAGCTTGTCCTTGGTGTTGACCAGGAGGGGGAATTCCGCCTTGACGCCGTCCTTTTCAACGATGCCGTCCCCGTTGGTGTCGACCCAGCCGTCCGCGGCCAGGACCGCCTTGGCCCTTTCGACGTCGTTGTCCGCGTAGTCCGTCTCCGGGTTGTAGTAGGGCATCTGCTTGTCGATGAGGCCGTAGGCGGGCGCCCCGAAACCGTACATGAGGCCCTTGACCATTTCGGCGCGGTTGATGCCGTAGTTCATGGCCTGGCGGATGGCCCTGTTGGCGGTGACGTCGTTTCCGATCTTCATGCCGTTCTCGTTCACTCCGCCGGAAGGCACGTCGGGGACCGAGGCGCAGAACTTGCCGACGCTGTCGAGCGTGAGGAAGCGGGTGCCGGGGATGTCAAGGCGGGCGTAGGTGTAGGGGGTATCATAGAAGTCGATCTGCCCGCTTTTGGCAGCCTCGAAGGCGGCCTCCTCGGCCAGGAACAGGAACGTTATCCTCCTCAGCTTCGGCACGCCCTTGAAATAGAGGGGGTTCCGCTCGACTATCATCTGCTGGCCCTTGTCCCAGTTGACCATGACGTAGGGTCCGGAACCCACGGGATTCCTGCCGTAGTCGCCGACGTAGGCGTGCTCGGGCACGATGGGCAGGCGGCAGACGGTGTAGACGAACAGGGAGTTGGGCTTCTCCAGGCGGATGACGATCTCGAAGTCGCCCGTGACCTCGATCTCGCTGATTTCCTCGAGGCCGCCGACGTAGCCGCTCTCCTTGGACTTGTTGAAGGTGAAGGCGACGTCTTTGGCCGTCAGCAGTTCGCCGTCTGAGCACTTGACGTCGTCCCGGAGGACGAAACGGTAGCTCAGCCCGTCGTCGCTCACGGAAAACTCCTTCGCGAGCTCCAATTCGATGGTCATGTCGGAGTTGAGGCGGATAAGGTTCGAGTGGAATATGCTAACGCCGTCCACGTTGGCGTAGCCGTGGAGCGGGTCGAAGCCCATGCGGGCCTCGCTTCTGGTGCCGAGATAGGCCACCAGGTCGTCCTTCTTGCCGTCCTGCGCCGAGGCCGTCGCCGCCGGACCGAACATGAAAAGGCCGGCCAGGGCCGCCGCCGCCAATACCGTTGTCAGTCTTCCTAAAATCATGGAACCTGTCCTCCTCGACTAAGAAGCTAAGCATGAGGTATGTGTAAAAAGTATGAATTGGACTTCACGGAGACAATGCGCCTTTCCATTCAAGGGGCGCCCCTGACGCATCTGTATTGGCCGCAGAGACGATATTTCGTCCAATCCGACATTGAAGTTCGGCCTGATTGATAGACGTGTGCTTTTGCCCTTCTTTTCAGACTCGGAATGGCTTTTTTCACAGACCTCAAGCATGGAACAAAATCAGACTATGCCCGGTCCGCAGGGATGATCTCGCGTTCGCGGCATGTCAAGGATAAGGATGGAAGCATGCCTGCCGTGCGATCATGCGCTGGTCGAACAGTCGACCATGACACGTGATCATGCGCAGGCAGCGGGAGGGAAATACCGGGGCAGGGAGAATGGGATAATGATTATAACCATGACATTCCTATGCTGAATGGATATGGATAGGAGAGGGACATAAGCAGGCTAGAAAGGGACGGATCGATGGTCAGATTTTCATTGTCGAGCCGTACCGGACTTCATGAAACACGTCCGTATAGGTCCGTTCCCCTTTAGCGGTGGGATATCGAAAAGGCAAGACCAGTATGCTTGAGAGGGCATGAATGGGGCGGTGCTGGATCTGAAGTGCGGCACGGATGGCCAGTGAGGGTGTCCCACTGGCCAGATATGGCGTTCCGTAACCATGCGGGGAATGGATTGAAAAAAAAAATTGTTGCCTTTGTTGCAGCTTGAAAGCGAGATTGCGAGTTAAGGCAGGTCATCTGGTTAAGTGTTGCAACGGAAATGATTGACGGATAGTACGTTCGGAATCGTTGAGGCGATGAAAGACGGAGGCCTGAAGAAAGGGAAATTCGCTACGGATTCATCGTTGGAGAAGTCCGATAGCATGTCACGAAAATACCTAAACCTCCCTATTTAAGCTTCCTGATTAGATCGAAGGGGATCTGATATCTGTTGGGGGTGAAGCCGACTCCTTCAAGTTCGCCTTTCCGGTGGACCTCCATAAGCGATATGCCATGAACGGGTACGTACACCGCCTCGTTGTGGAGGGTCTGGTAGATATCCCGGACAATATCGGCCTTCTCCTTTTCATCTACGGCTGAAAGCATCCGGGTGATTTTTTGGTCTATCTCTGCCTTGTTCTTCAACCCTGACTGAACATGAAAGTCGACGATCGCGGGATCCCGCATGCCTGACATATATGATAACGGCTCAAGGGGAGGTCCCCATGTCTTGAGGGTTACGAGGTTGAAATTGCCTTCACGATTGTGGGTAAGGAAAGTGTCGGGCTCTTCGGGGCGTAGTATTATGGCGATGCCTGCTTTGGCCGCCTGAGCCTGGAATCCCTCGGCCAGGGCCTTTTCGGACGCATCGGTACCGGAAAAACTGAAAGGGATTTCCAGCTTTTTCCCGTCCTTTTCCCTGACAGTGGCGCCTTCCGGAAGTTTCCAGCCCCCTTCGTCGAGGGTTTTAGCCGCCAGCTCGAGGTCAAACGGGTATGGTGTGAGGCTGATGTCACAATACGGAAGCGATGGGAGGCAGTAGAAATACGCCGGCACCTGATGATTCAGAAACAGGCCTTTGACGAGTTCGTCCCTGTCGATCACGTACTGGAGGGCTAAACGGACGCTCTTGTCGTCCGTTGGATAGCGGCCAGTGTTGACGGCGATAGTTTCGGTCATGACGGGCTTTGAGATCGATGTTATGTAGCGGCTGTCGCGGCTGAAACTGTCGAAGGCGTCGTAGGCGACCTGACCGTCGCCGTGGATGAGGTCGATCTGGCCGGTCTCCATGGCCACGGCCCTGGTTAGCGGGTCGGGGATTATTTTGACCAGAACTTTCTCGATCGTCGGTTTTTTGCCCCAGTAAAGATCGTTGCGCTCGTACAGATCATATTCGCTGGGAACGCTTTCGACGAGTTTCCAAGGTCCTGTGCCTATGGGGGCCTTGATCCCCTCGTAAGTCAAGCCGCTGTCGGGAAATGCGGCGGGGCTCAGGAATCGGTACGGGCGAAAGGCGGCCAGATCATAAAGGGTGATGGCATAGGGGGAGTTCAAGGTCAACTTGAACGTCAAAGGCCCTTCCGCCTCCCATTTTTCGATCTTGTTGGTGATTTCCTGCCAGCTGTGCAGTTCGCGTTTGGCCAGTATGGTGTCGAAGTTCTTGACTACTGCTTCCGCATCGAATGGTGTCCCATCGCTGAACTTTACGTTTGGCCGCAAATGGAACGTATAGACCAGGCCGTCGTCTGACACTTCCCAGCTTTCCGCGAGTTCAGGCACGATCTTGCCCTCGTTGCTGTAGCCTACCAGCCTGTCGTACAGCATCATCTGCGAGTAAAATTGGTTCGGGAGATACAGGTGAGGGTTGGTCTTTCCGGCGCTGACCGGAAAGGAATAGACAAGCGTGCCCGGGTCCGCGGATACGGGGACGGATAACAGGACGGCAGCTGCGAACAGGAACACCAGGATAAGCTTGGCAGGCATATTGTTAATCCTAACTTGCTGCGGCAAGACGGGCTAAATGGTAAATCAGATTACGCGTAATAGCCTGTGTGGTATGGGACACGAATGTCATTCCCGATGATTGGCTGGATATCAGCTACTATTTTGCGTTACGTCGACGGGGACGTTCCACGCTAAGAGTCGGAAAAGAGAGAACACTGATTTTCGGAGCAATATTATAATATATGATGAAAATTCCAGAACAAGATATCAAATTATGGTGCATGCGAATCTCGGGAGCAGATCGGGGCTGTCTGCCGGACAGCGATATCATTCGCGGGACGGAGCGTTCGAATCCAAGGTCGGCCAGATTTTCTTGTCATGCAGGATCTGATCGTCAGGGTCCCGGAAAGTCGGCTATGGAATATGGGAGGTTACGTGGCAAGTCCTGCAGAGGAATGATGAGCCCCGGAGCGGAATCCTGAGGCGCGGCGCCAGACGTCCCCGCGTAGGTTTCCGCCGCCGGGACGTCTGCCACACGCGCCGCTGCCGACGTCGACCGCGTCGGAGCATCCTCATTCATTCGGGTTTGCTCCGTAGCCTGACGGAAGGATGGCCTTGGCCAGGCTGATTAAAGTCGGATCGGTGACCTTTTCGGTGAGTCCGAGGCTGTCGAGATCCGACGTTTGATAGGTTATCTGTCCCTCCTTCATGACCGCCAGCTTGTCGGCTATTTTGAAAATTACCCGGACGTCATGTGAAATGAACAGGAATGAGGCTCCGCTTTCCCGACGTGCTTCCGCCAAAATATCGAGCACCACCACCTGGCTGTTCATATCCAGTGAGCTGACTGCCTCGTCGAGGACGACAAGTTTAGGTGAGGAGGCGAACGATCTTGCGATACAGATCCTCTGAAGCTCTCCTCCGCTGAACTGATGGGGTAACTTGTCCTGATCACGCCCATGCAGGCCGACCTTCTCCATCAGTCCGCCGACCCTTTTCCTGAGGCTTTCTCCAGACAGGCGCTCGAAGTTGCTCAAAGGCTCCCCGATAATCTGGCCGGCCGTGAAACGTGGATTGACCGCCCCGTGGGAATTCTGGAAGACGACCTGAACCTCCCTGCGCCAGCTGGATCTTTCCTGGCCCTTCAGGGTCCTCAGGTCCCTGTTTTGGTAGATGACCGCGCCCGAATCCGGAGGCTCGAGACCGAGCACAAGACGGCCCAATGTACTCTTGCCGCAACCGCTGGATCCAAGAAGCCCCAGGCAGGCGCCTTCCTCAATTGTCAAGTTGATGTCCTGCAGAACCTGAAGCTCGGTCTTGCGGCCGAAAAGACCGCCTTGCCTGTAGCTTTTGCAGACTCCGCACACCTCGATGATATTGCTCATCAGGCGGATCCTTCCAGACTACACATGAATCTCTTGAATTTGGTGGTGTAGAGATCGAAATGCGCCTTCATCAGGCCTTTGGTATACTCGTTAGAAGGGTTTTCAAAGACCTCGGTCAGGGCCCCCCTTTCGACAACCTCCCCTTTTTGCATGACCATGACCTCCTTGGCCATAGAAGCAGCCACGCTCAAGTCATGTGTGATGAGAAGGAGGCCCATGTTCCGATCCTGGCTCAGCTCGCTGATTTTCCGTAAGATCTGTGCCTGGGATACGACGTCTAGATCCGTGGTCGCCTCATCGGCGATGATCAGGCTGGGTCGGCCGATCATCGCCAAGGCAACCATGACCCTTTGGAGCATGCCGCCGCTCATCTGGAACGGAAACAGATCCAAGACGGGTTCGGGCTTCGGGAATCCCGCCTCCTTGAGGGCCGAGAGGGCGGATTCCCTGACCGGCTGATCGGCGCCGTTGGTCAGGTGGGAAGACATGGTCTCCTGAAAATGACGTTTGATGCTGGCGACCGGATCGAAGGCGCTCATGGGGTTCTGCAGGACCATGGCAATTTCCATGTTCCGCATCTGCCGCCACCGTTCCGGTCCCCAACCGTCCGTGTTCTTGCCGTCGATGATTACCGTGCCGCTCAGCTTTTCGACGCTGTTCGGTAGGAGATTCATTACGGCCATGGAAGTCATGGTTTTCCCGGAACCGCTTTCGCCCACGATGGCCAGGCGTTCTCCGCGTTCGATGGACAGGGAAAGGTCGTTAACCAGTAGGCGGCCGTCGCGCCTGCCCCTTACTGTCAGGTTGTGCAGTTCAAGAAATGCGCTCATGGCGGTTAATGCCCTTCATCGCCGATCAAGGCAGGATCCAGCTTGTCTCGAAGGATGTCGCCGGGGATGTTGAATGCGAGCACGGTTACGAAAATCATGAACCCGGGCATTATGACCTGTCCTGGATTGGTCCAGATCAGCTGACAGGCGTCCTTTATCATCACTCCCCATTCTGGCGTGGGTGGCTGGATGCCGAGGCCGAGGAAAGAGAGCCCGGATACGTGCAGAAGCATGTGCCCCAAGTCAAGGGTTGCGAGAATCACCAGCTGGGTAAACACAGCCGGGGCGATGTGCTGGAAAAAAATCTTGACCGGTCCGCTTCCCGCCACCCTGGCAGCGAATATGTATTCCCTGTTCTTGAGGGAAAGGACCATGCCCCTTACGATCCTGGCGTACCAGGCCCAGTGGGTCAGCACGATGGCGATGATGACATTAGTGATTCCGGTACCGAAAACCCCTATCAGGAATAAGGCAAGGACAAACGTGGGGAATGTCATGAACAGTTCGCAAAGCCGCATGATCACGTTGTCAACCACTCCGCCGCAGAACCCAGAGACCGCGCCGGACACGAATCCCGTAATCATCACGAAAACTATGGTCAACAGGACGGCGACGAGGGAGACGCGCGTTCCCCAGATCAGTCTGGAGGCGATGTCGCGCCCCATGTGATCCGTGCCGAACCAGTGGTCTGAGCTGGAAGGGGCGAAACGGTTGCTCAGCTCGACCTGCAGGGGATCGTGAGGGGAAATCCAGGGAGCGAAAATGACCATGAATACGAGGACGGATAGGATTGCCAGCGAGATGAGCAGAAGCGCCTTGTTGCTTCTGCTCAGGCCAGATGTTTTCCTCTTTTCCGGCGGCTCGCTTTCCTCCTTTGGGAAAGTGGCGATCGTCTCGATGGCTTGTTCCAGTGACTCAGGCATGCCGGCCTCCATTCTCGATACGGATGCGGGGATCCAGGGCGGCGTAAATCAGGTCCGTAACTAGATTGAAGATGACGAATATCCCCGTCATCATGAGGACAAAGCACTGCAAGACGGGAAAATCCCGGTTGTTGATTGCCGATACGGCGTAACGGCCGACCCCCGGCCATGCGAAAATTGTTTCGGCAATGATGGCTCCGCCAAGAATTTCGCCCATGTGCATTCCCATCGCCGTGACCACTGGGATCAGGGAGTTTTTAAAGATATGATCCTTCAGGATCGTCCTTTCCCTAACACCGCGGATCCTTGCGTAAAGAACGTGCCTGGTATGCATCTGTTCCAGCATGCTCCCCCGGATGAGACGCATGTTGATGCAGGTCGACATGAAGGCGGCGGTGAATGCGGGCATGATGACGTAGGAAAGACCGCCTAACCCCATTGGGGGCAGCCACTTGAGCTTGATTGAGAACAGGAGCATTAGCAGGAAGGCCAACCAGAAGCTTGGCGTGGACACGCCGATATAGGCTAGAATCCGGCTGAAATGATCTGGCATACGATTTTTTTTGACCGCCGCCACGATCCCCAGAGGTACGCTCATGAGTACGGTAATCAGCATTGAGACTGTGGCCAGGTATAAGGTGTTGGGAAGATAATGCAGAAGGTGCTCTGTCACTGGACGGCCGGTTATGTACGAGTTGCCGAAGTCAAGCCGTATGGCACCGGCCAGCCAGTTCACGTATTGAGTCACCAGCGGCTTGTCAAGGCCCAGTGTCCTGCGCGCCGTTTCGATGGCCTGATCCGTTGCCGGGATTCCGGAAAGCCGGACATAGCTTATGGCGGGATCGTTCGGACCGAAGTGCAGCAGCAGAAAGACTACTATTGAGACCCCCAGCATCAGAGGAATAAGGATAAGCAGACGATTGAATATGAATCTCAGCACAACAGCCTCCTGAGCTTGGCCTTCCGGCCAAATGCCCGCATTATGTCCTGAAGCCTCCTTATTTCAGCTTTTTCATCTGGGCGAAGGGAACCTCATAAACGTTAGGCGCGAAGCCGACTCCTTCCAGTTCTCCGCGGCGGTGAACCTCCAGCAGAGCCACGACGTGAACAGGTACGTAGACCGCCTCGTCATGGAGGATCTGCATGATTTCACGAATCAGTCCTGCCCTCTCCTTCTCATCTACGGCGGAAAGCATCCGCGTGATTTTCTCGTCTATCTCCGGCTTCCTTTGCAACCCCGCCTGAGAATGGTAGTCGATGTCCGTCGGCCTCCTCATGCCGGACAGAGCGGCCACCGGTTCAAGTGGTGACCCGTAGGTCCTGCGAGTGACAAGGTTGAAATTGCCTTCACGGGTATGTGAGAGAAACGTGTCCGGTTCTTCGGGCTGGAGGATTATGGCGATTCCTGCCTTTCCTGCCTGTGACTGGAAGCCCTCGGCCAGCGATTTCTGGGAAGCGTCGGTACCTGAGTAACTGAAAGGAATTTCGAGCTTCTTGCCGTCCTTTTCCCTGACCTTGCCACCTTCAGGAAGTTTCCAGCCGGCTTCATCGAGGGTTTTGGCGGCCAGTTCAAGGTCAAAAGGATACGGGGTCAGATTGAGATCGCAATACGGGAACGATGGATGGCAGTAAAAATATGCCGGATCCTGATGATTCATAAATAGCCCTTTGATGATGTCATCCCTGTCGATTACATATTGAAGGGCCAGTCGGACGCTTTTGTCGTCCGTTGGAAATTTTCCCGTGTTTATTGCGATGGTTTGGGTCGCCATTGGCTTCGATACCGATGTTACATAGCGGTTGTCCTTGCTGAAACTGTCGAAGGCATCATAGGAGATCTGCCCGTGCCCGAGAATAAGGTCGATCTCGCCAGTTTCTATCGCAACGGCCCTGGTCAAGGGTTCTGGAATGACTTTGATCAAGATTTTTTCGCTATTCGGTTTTTTTCCCCAGTACAGCTCGTTTCGTTCGTAAAGATCAAATTCGTTGGGGGCGCTTTCGACCAACTTCCATGGGCCTGTCCCTATGGGAGCCTTGATGCCTTCGGCAGTCAGGCCGCTGTCGGGAAATGCAGCGGGGCTGAGGAACCTGTACGGTCGAAACGCCGCCAAATCGTACAGTGCCGGAGAATACGGAGCGTTCAGCGTCAGCTTGAACGTCAGGGGCCCGTCTGCTTCCCATTTTTCTATCCTGTTGGTGATTTCCTGCCAGCTGTGTCTCTCTCTGTTGGCCATTATGCTGTCGAAGTTCTTTACCACGGCGGCAGAGTCAAAGGGAGTCCCGTCGCTGAACTTCACGTTTGGGCGCAAATGGAAGGTATAGACAAGGCCGTCGTTTGAAATATCCCAGCTTTCCGCAAGTTCAGGCACGATTTTCCCGTCGCCGCTGTAGCCCACCAGCCGATCGTACATCATCATCTGAGCGTAAAACTGATTAGGCAGATAAAGATGTGGGTTACCTGGTCCGCCGTTGACCGGGAACGAATAGACGAGAGTTCCCGTGTCTGCCGAAGCTACTGGGGAGACAAAGAAAAGCGCGGCAAGTAGACATGCCGAAAGTAACTTATAACGCATGTTGAAATTTTTCCTATTAGGCCAAGATAAACTGGCCATGAATTAGTATTACAACGAAATAATCCAGGATACGAAACTAATCAGAGATGGACAGCATTTATGCGTTTGTCGCGAGCTAGGACTAGTATAGCACAAATAATTCACTTTTCAGTGAATATCATCGGCATTTTGAGGTTGATGTGATACGCATGTCGAAATATTTCAGTTGACCATGCGTTAATGTCATCATTAACCAATACCGTGACCGTAGGTTCTGCCCTATATGGACGCTCAACAATACAGCCGCGTATGATGGAGTAAAGCTCACTTGTCTGAGTGTTGACTGAAATTGACTGGCGCAGATTAAAAATTTTTCATGATTAATTTATGCCTTACCCGTCAATGGATATTCATTCGTCACGGACAACTGTCCTCCACGGCTTTGAGCGCCTATCATGCAAGTCAGGCAATCATGCTTTATCTTGTATAATTTCCTGACCGTCAAGATGTCGGAACAAGAACCGTAACTTTATTCATAACTCAATCGACGGAAGTGACGCTATCTTAGGTTATCGCGATCGGGCTATCGTTATATCCGCTTGGACTTTTCATCCGGAACCAGATATCCTTGTACACGATGCGATATTATTTCCTTCGACCTTGAGCAAGGACAGACGATCGGGATTTGTTTTCGGAAACGCGATAGCATGTTGCGGTAACCCGAGGCTGACAGCACACCCTATCCTTTTTCCTCAGGATTGCTAAGGAGAAAGTCATATGTTCCCGATATCTGAGGTTGACTGGGCAAAGCCCTTGCTTAGCTCGTTGCTGAAGCATCTTGCTTTTCATGATGAATACCATGCCGATAAATTTCGGCTGCGAAATTCATATGAAGCGAATTTATCATTCGGTATTGTCGCTCTCGCCCATTGTAATTCATACATGTTCACGAGGTTTCAGCCAATTTCGCGGAAGCTCTTTTCGAAGCATTTTGCGACCGAGGATGTCCAAAGGGCATCGCCGCTTACAAGTGACACTCTTCGAGCCTGTTGGTATCGCTGATGCAAATGGCTTTGAATGGCTTCGAATGGCTTGTAACCGTCCGATTTTGAGACTGAAACGAGATGAACCTGACACAAAATTGCCAGCAAGTGCGGGAGCTGATATCTGGAGCGAGAAAATCGAAAGCATGGAGTTAAGTAGGCATACGCGAGTAGACAGACCGAAATGGCATATTATACGCTTAACGTATAAGTCAATGCCGAACGAGCCTTTTAATCTGAAGGCATCTGAACTTCGATATGGTATTTGGCGTAGGCGACAGACTAGTCCCGAGGCCAAATCTTTCCGTATAAGAAAGCTGTAAGCCCGCGTTCGTCTTTGTGACCGATATGCCTACCGACAGATTTCTAAGTTTTGTCAATGCATAAAAATAAAGTTCAACTCCTAAATGGTCAATAATCGTGTGATTCTCACTAAAGATTTGTTGCTGGTTTCTTTGACGATCAATATAAATCCAATTGCTATTTATGCCATTATCATCAACAAATCATTCATTAATTCCATATATCATTTTTTGTTGCCATGTCTAAGTATTGAGTATATTGTCCAATGCTTCTGAAATCATTGATTGTCCTATCGTATGCTATCCCACGCACTTTTTCGTAGAAGGCATGATTTGGCTTGACTCAACGTAGCATGTCCAAGTAGATGATATATGATATCATGAAAAAGTTAACTTTCTAAAGACTATCATCCCTAACCTTGCGTAGGATGTACAGTTCTTTCCTGAAATCATCCATCAAGGCAACTGATCACGCACATGTTTCGTGACCTTGGCTTTTTCACAGTAATGTTTCAAACCTCTCAGTCACCATATTCCTGATATCATAGTTTTCTCCCTATCTATCCCCTTCCTCCGCGCTTCCATTTATTACGATTCTCATGTTTCAAAATTTCATATCTAGATCAATCCTAAGCATCTCATCTTGAGTTTTATATTTTGTACTTTAGTAACGGTAATTTAACTGTCATTATTCGAAAATTTTATAATGTTAGAATGGTATAATATTTCTTGATACATGGGATAGATTCAATTGCTCATATTGACGCTTAGGGAAGTTATAACTATATTTCCGCCTTGCAAACCTTTCACCCACAATCCTTAGCCACTATCAGTTCAAAATAGGGCACTTGGTTTTTTGCAATTGTTTTGAGTCAGCCTGAACAGGCGATTCGAGGCAAACAGCGCCTAAGTCCTATACTGTAACCGTGTCCTTTTACTCATGAGGACATCTTTCGTACTGCTTCTCACTCCGACTTCTCACTCCTGCTTTTAACTCCAGCACTCGCTATGAATAGCCATAGCCGGCACTTGGTACAGTAAGCGCTGTCAGCCCCAGGATTCTTGATGGTCTTGGGAATGTCTGATAGAGCAGGGTACCGTTGACTCAAGCGTAATGTACGTCTTGTGTCTTAGTTCGGCTGGATAGCTGTAAGGCACGATTGAAAACGGAAAACAGTGGGAAAGTACCAATATTACAGGAAAGAGAGTTGGACTACACGTGCTAATAGCCTTAAGGGTTATGGCACAGATATTGCACTCTCTCTCTCTCTCTCTCTCTCTCTCTCTCTCTTAATAGGGGGTCGCTTTTCGAACATTGGACAGTTCCATATAGGCATTTTATTCAACTCTTTGTGTCTGGATAGAAAGCTATTATTACCCGCATGGCCGGACCTGTTGTAGATCCTTGCCGTGCGGATTTTTTTTGTCAAGTTTTCGGAAATCAGCTTAGACTACCTCGTTTATTGTGTTTTATGTGAATAAACTTCCCGACTTCCCGACCGACTTCCCGACCGACTTCCCGACCGACTTCCCGACCGACTTCCCGACCGACCGACCGACAACCGACAGACCGATCGACCGATCGACCGACCGACCGACAGACCGACAGACCGACAGACCGACAGACCGACAGACCGACAGACCGTCAGACCGACAGACCGACAGACAGACAGACCGACAGACAGACAGACCGACAGACCGACAGACCGACCGACAGACC
>JAISFS010000288.1 GCA_031263485.1 Deltaproteobacteria bacterium
GAGCATGCCCATGGCCACGGCGCGGAGGTTTTCCGGCACGCCGTAGTAAGCGCCCGCAAGGGCGCCGGCCATGGACGTCAAGGTCGGGCTGTCCCCGCCCAGCGATGCCGCCGAACGGACCGCCTCCTCGAAGGAAGTGGATTCCAGGAAACACTCTATGGCCAGCGGGACGGTGCCGCCGCATGTCGCGTCGAATCTGCAACTCGACCGAACGTCGGAGATTCGAAAATCCAAAGGATAAAATTTCTTGGCGAGCTTCTCGCGGTTCAGGCGGGTGGATTCACCGGAACGAGCCATGCAGAGCGCGACGGCTAAGGCACGGGCACCCCTGATTCCCTCCGCGTGGTCGTGGGTGAGCGAGCAGAGCGTCTCGGCAGTCCGCGGCGCGTCATTGCAATCGGAAGCGGCCAGCCCGGCGGCGGACGCCATCGCGGCCCCGCCGCTCCCGAAACTCCCGAAGGGACCGGCACCGTCTTTTCCGAGCTATCTGAGCATCCGGTCGCCGAGGAAGGGGAGCTCGCGCCCGGATGCCAGCGCCCGCATGCGCGAGGCCGCTCCAACGCCCAGCAGTGCGCGGCGCCTGTCCCCGTCCCCCTTCGATCGGGCTCCCGCCCCGGAAAACCTGTCGGCTTCCGACGGGCCTTGGGGTAGCTCGTGGACCCGCATGGCTGCCGCTACGGCTTCGCGTGTAGGCAGTCCGCTCCAGAGCGCTTCGCAGCGCGACGCGCCGCCGGCTTCAATCGTGACCGTCGGAGCGGGAGAGGGGAAAGCGGATTTGGCGGCCATGACCGCATCGGCGCAGGCCAGTGTCATGACGCTGATCCCGGTAGGGCGCGAGCCTTCCGAGAACAGCTCGAAGTCTGGCTTCGGGCGGACTCCCGGGCCGAAACGCGAACCTATGATGTCCCCCACAATTGCCCCCATGACCAGAACTTCGGTTCCTCCCTGCCTTCTGAAGCGAATTCAGGTCAACGGCCCCTCAGCCTTCCAGCTCCCCAAGCCTGCGGGGCGCAACGCCAATCCCGGAACCCTCAAATGATATCCCCTTGACCAGCCTTTTGCAAAACTGTATTGAAGATTCTATCAGAATCATCGAAAATCCCAGGGGCTAATCCGTACCGCAGCATCCGTTCACGAGGAGGCGGGCCGCCCTCCTCGGCCCGTCGGAAACCCTCATCCGGGTCCCGGACCGCCTCCGCCCAACCTCCCGGCAATCCTCATTCGGCTCGCTTTCCGCCTCGCCCGGCCTTCCTCCCCAGGCTTCCGGAAAGTCTCCGCCAGGCACCCGGTCTTTCAGCAAGGAAACAGATACATTCAACCTGGTGTAATATTATCTTCTAAACAAGATTAAATAGCAGTTATTAAGCGTTAAAGTCAATGATATATGCAAATTCATCATTACAGTTCAGGCTACGAACCCGGACAGCGAAAATCTCCGGAAGGCGCGAAAAATCGAGCATCGGAAATGTCATATTCTGGTTTCCTTTGCTTTTGGGCATCGGACGTTATAGACTGTCGGAAGCAGCAGGCGCAGGAACATGGCCCTCACGGGCCGGGGTCCCCATCGCCCGCTTCAGCCCCAGCCGTCGAGAAAAGTGCCTCCCTCCCGCCTGAGGGAGGAGAAAAGCCCCGATCGTCCGTGATATGTCCGCGCGCGTCCGGAGATTCACGCCTTTCCTTGCGCCTCACATCGACAGTGCGGGTCCGCTTCGCCGCAGCATCCGCGCTCAAGCGGAAAGTTCCAGTTGCCGAATTTTTTCCGGAGGAAGCCGTTCGCGGAATCGGCGCGTTTCAATGTCGTGCGGTTCGCTTCCGGTATTGCAGTTTCATTGAATTTCTCCTGTTTCGATATTTATTTTCTCCCGATATTTTTCTGCAGACGCTGTTTTACATGTGCCTGACATGATATTCTGGTTAAGCTCAGAATCATTTCAGATATTTAATGCACGGGAGATGCCTCCCATCGCGTCAGATGCCTCCCGTCATCGAGCCCGCCATTCACGCTTCGGCCCCCAGCTCCAGCCCCGTCCGGCCCGTCGCGGCAGGGCGGGTCGCCGAGGCGGCTCCCGGGCCGGGACAGCAGTCAGGCACCCGGCGACCGCTTCCCCCGGGGCAATTTCCCTGATGCCCCGGGCCATGCCTGGCCGAGCCACACACCTGCCCGCGCCCGCATGCCGGACGCCGGGAACCACCACGAAGCCAAGGAGCATCAAGCCTATGCCCGACGATCCCAAAAAGCAC
The DNA here is from genome assembly GCA_031263485.1 of Deltaproteobacteria bacterium. Lineage (GTDB taxonomy): Bacteria > Desulfobacterota > Desulfarculia > Adiutricales > Adiutricaceae > JAIRZX01. The sequence goes on from JAISFS010000288.1 coordinate 2,242, forward strand.
CTGACCACGGCCTTCGGCGCACCCGTAATCGAGGACAACATTTCCCAGACCGCGGGGAGGGGGGGACCCATCCTCCTCCAGGACGTGGTCCTACTGGAGAAGCTCGCCCACTTCGGGAGGGAGAGGATTCCCGAGAGGGTGGTGCATGCCAAGGGGGCCGGGGCCTTCGGGACCTTCACGCTGAACGAGTGCATGTCGAAATACACCTGCGCCGACCTGTTCAACAAGGCGGGCAAGCAGACGGAGTGCTTCCTGCGCTTCTCCACCGTGGGGGGAGAGAGGGGCTTCGCGGACGCCGACCGCGACCCCAGGGGTTTCGCGATGAAGTTCTACACCGCCGAGGGAAACTACGACCTCGTGGGCAACAACACCCCGGTGTTCTTCATCAGGGACCCGATGAAGTTCCCTGACTTCATCCACACCCAGAAGAGGAGGCCCGACAACAACCTCCACGACAACAACATCAAGTGGGACTTCTGGTCCCTGACCCCCGAGTCCCTCCACCAGGTGGCGATACTCTTCTCCGACAGGGGGGTGCCCGCCAACTTCCGGACCATGCACGGCTTCGGCAGCCACACCTACATGTGGTACAACTCGAAGGAAGAGGTCTTCTGGGTCAAGTACCACGTGACCACCGACCAGGGCATCAGGTCCCTCACCCGCCAGGAGGCCAAGAAGCTGTCGGGCGACGACCCGGACCACGCCCTCAGGGATCTCTGGGAGGCCATCGAGGCCAGGGAGTACCCCTCCTGGACCGTGAACGTCCAGATCCTCACCCCCGAGCAGGTCGCGAAGCTCCCCTTCGACCCCTTCGACGTGACCAAGGTCTGGCCGCACGCCGACGCGCCCCTGATCCCTGTGGGCACCATCAGGCTTGACCGCAACCCCGGCAACTACTTCGAGGACGTGGAACAGAGCGCCTTCAACCCGTCGAGCTTCGTGCCCGGCATCGGACCCTCCCCGGACAAGCTCCTGCAGGGGAGGCTCTTCTCCTACCACGACACCCACCTCCACCGCCTGGGGGCCAACTACCACCAGATTCCAGTGAATCAGCCGCGAGGAACCAAGGCCGCCACCTACGAGCGGGACAGCTACATGGTCTCCGGGACTCCGGTCGGAGGCCCCAACTACTGGCCCAACAGCCTTGGCGGCCCGCCCCCCCTTCGCCTCCGCTACCCCGAGATTCCCGTCACCGGCACTGCCGCCCGCCACCCGGTGGAGGTGGGCCCCGTGGACTACGTCCAGGCCGAGGCCCTGTACAGCCGCGTCATGACCCAGCCCGAGAAGGATCGCCTCCTGGACAACATAGCCGATTCGATGACCGGCGTCATGGATCGCATCAAGCTGCGCTCGCTCGTCATGTTCTACAAGATGGAGCCCGGAGCCGCGAAGATCCTCGCCGAGGCCGTAAAGATCGACTACGCCCGGGTGGAGAAACTCGCGGGCCTTTCATACGACCAGCTGGTCGAGGCCACGGCGAAGTAGCCTGAACCCTTTCCCCAGACGTCCTTGCACTGCCCGCGGCCGCACCTGGCCGTCGCGGCCGCGGGCATCCGTATGGACGGAGACGGCTCTCTGCCCGATGGGATGGCGGCACGGGACGTGGCCGTTCCAGGTTCCGGAGCGAGGACAGATGCGGGGATGCGCTAATTTCTGGATCTTCGCCTGAACTTTTTCGATCCCTGACCTGTAGCCTTTTCAGATGGCTCGACCTTTCCAGATGGCCTCGGATTATCAATATCCATTTCTCGGTAAGATTATTTATCGGTGCCAAAATATAAATGCCTGATGATTTATTTGTTATTCCTGCATATACATAATTGCAATTTTTTATCTTCATGAGTCTTTATGTTGTAAAAGTCTAATATCTTGGAAATATCTGAACTTGCCTCAATTCTGTCTTGAATAGGTACGTGTCAAAGACAGTGCTCGGATAGCATAATATGTGCCTTAATTCATTTGGTTTCGCAGAATGATTTAAGATGTCAGGCGTGAACACATCCTATCCAATCTGGAATCTTACATCCGGACTCAAATTTGATTTGTTATTTTTAATAACATCATGATTGCCAGATAATTACATTTTAAAAATTTAACTATGAAACTAAAGTAGTTAGTTTCTGTTCACCGAGTCCTGATTTCTCTTTGACATCCTTTTGACTTCCCGGCCTGAGCCGCTGCCTCATTTCATCGCCATCTGACACCTACCTTCCCTTCACCTGAGTTTGCTTCGACTGCTTCCCACCCTCGCCGGCTGACACCTACCTTCCCTTCACCTGGCACCTGGCACCTGGCATCGATTTCACTGCCTCTCGCCTTCGCCATCTGGCATCAAAACGCTGTCCCATATCCTCTCACTCTCAGGTACGTACCCTTACTCTTTTTTGAATGGTCCCCAAGCCAAACAGTAGGAACTGGCGCACCTTCTGTCCAGGCGGAAACTTCCACCTGCGCGACAGGAGACATCGGCTGCGAAAACATCCTGAAGTTCATCGGGAACCGGGAATGGCTACGGCCTCTAAATCATTGCGGCAAGCTGAGGGGTTTTGACTTTTACGGTGCCTTTGATAAAAAGGCCGATTCGGAGACGCGTCATGCGTCTTCGAATCGGCCCTGGTCTATGTCCTGTTCTTCGAGCCTGTGCGGACCAGATATTTCCTTCCCTCCCGGTTCCGGCCGACTTCCCGGCTCCGGCCACAGCTCCACAGGATCCGTCCCTCTGATCCTGCCCCGGCGGTCTTCAGCCACGGCTACGCGGCCTCTTCCCGGACTCCCGCGGCTTCCGGCTATTCCACGAACTCCACCCAGCCCCTCCTGTCGGGAAGGGTGCCGAACTGGATGCCCACCAGCTCGTCGTAGAGCTTCTGGGTTATGGGTCCTATACCGCCCGAGCCGATTATGAAGGTCTCGTCCTGGTAGCTCAGGTGTCCCACGGGGGAGATGACGGCGGCGGTCCCGGATCCGAAGCACTCCGTCAGCCGGCCGTTCTTCTGGGTCTCCATGAGCTCCTCCATCGTGATGCCCCTCTCCTCGCAGGTGATGCCCAGATCGCCCGCGACGGTCATGACCGATGCCCTGGTGATGCCGGGGAGTATCGTCCCGGACAGCGGCGCCGTGACCAGGGTCCCGTCCACTATGAAGAACATGTTCATGGAGCCCACCTCCTCCACGAACCTGTGGGAGACCGCGTCCAGCCACAGAAGCTGGGTGTAGCCCTTGCGGGCCGCGAGCTCGGTGGCGAGAAGGCTCCCGCCGTAGTTCGCGCCGGCCTTCACCGCCCCCAGGCCCCCCTTGGTGGCTCTGGTGTAGTGGGGCTCCACGTAGATCTTCACCGGCGCGAAGCCCTCGGGGTAGTAGGGCCCGACCGGACCCATTATGATGAAGAGGAGGTACTCCCTGGCCGGCCTCACTCCTAGGTGGGGCTCGGTGGCGATGATGGTGGGCCTGATGTACAGGGTCGACTCGGTCCGGGATGGGACCCATGAGCCGTCGATTTTCAGGAGCTCCTTCAGGCCCCTGAGCAGGAGCTCCTCGTCGAACAGCGGGATGGCCATCCGTTCGGCGGAGGAGGTGAAGCGCCTGAAGTTGTCCCGCGGCCTGAAGAGCGCGAGCCTCCCGTCCGGGTGGCGGTAGCACTTGAGCCCCTCGAACACGGTCTGGCTGTAGTGGAGGACCATCGCGGACGGATCCAGCTGGAGCGGCCCGTAGGGCTCGATCCGGGGTGTCCGCCAGGCCCCGTCGTAATAGTCCAGCTTGAACATGTGATCGGTGTAGATGTCCCCGAACCCGAGCGCGGCATCGTCTGCCGGGCGGGGCTTGAGATGCTTGGGTAGCTGGCGGCGGATCTGGATTTCCATGGGGCACCTGACAGGGGTTATGTCCCCGGGCGCGACTCGGCCGGGGACAGGCACCGGGAGGGGGGGAGGGCGCGGGGAGGGGCCGCGCTGGCTGGCGGCTAAGCTGCGGGCGGGTAAAGGTCCATTTTATTTCTTGTACGAGGCGGTTTTCAAGGGGAATTGCCCATCGCCCCTCGGCGCCGTTCGGTTCCCCCTGAACGCGGTGGACAGGATTCTCCCGATGCACAGGGTGCTCCCGATGCACACGATGGTCGGGATGCTCGCGGTGAACAAGATGGTCTGGATGCTCTGGCCGGCCGGGATGCTCTGGCCGGCCGGGATGGCCGGGATGATCTCGAAGAACCCGGAGCTGCCCCCACGGGCCCGCACCGGCAACAGCGCTCTCCCTTCCCCGTCAGGGCCGGGGCCTGCGGGGCGGGGGCCGGAGCGCCGGACGGGTTTCCTGCGGGAGGGAAGCTAAGTTGCGCTTCCGGAAAACCGGCGTCCCGGAACCGACGTCCCGGGGAGGCATACCCGGAGGGGCCGGGCGTCTAGCCCTTTGCCGGGAACTTCCCCCTGAGTCTCCTCGCGACGGGGCCGGGCACCAGATCGGAGATGTCGGCGCCCAGGGACGCCGCCTCCTTCACCGTGGACGAGCTGATGTAGAACCACTGGTGGTCGGCCATGAGGAACACCGAGTGGATGCCGTCGTCCAGGTGACGGTTCATCATGGCCATCCGGAACTCGAACTCGAAGTCCGAGGTGGCCCTCAGGCCCCTCAGAATGGCCGCGGCCCCTCTCCGGCGGGCGTAGTCCACCGTTAGCCCCTCGAAGCGGTCAATCTCCAGCCTCCCGCCGGGAAAGCGGTCCAGGAGACTCTCGGAGAGGAGCTCCACGCGCTCTCCGGGGGTGAAGAGGCCGCCCTTCTCGGGATTCACGGCCACCGCGACTATGAGCCTGTCGAAGATGGCAAGCCCCCTCTCCACCAGGCTCAGGTGCCCCAGGGTGGGCGGGTCGAAGGAACCGGGGTAGACCGCCGTGGCGCCCATGGCGGGCTCCTAGTCGCCCTCTCCCGCGTCCGGCTGTCCTTCGCTGACCTCGCCCCCGTGCCCGTGGCCGTGGCCCTCTATGCCGTCGTGGGCGTGGTAGCCGCCGTCGTGGGCGCCATCGTGATCGTGCTGGTGGCTGTGGACGTGCGAGTGCCGGTGGGAGTGCCCCTCGCCCATGTGCGCGGCCGGGTCGCCCTCGTGTTCGTGGCCGTGGTCTTTCCCGTGCTCGTGCTCGTGGGTGTGTTCGTGCTCGTGGGCGTGCTCGCCGTCGGGTGCGGTGCCGTGGTCATGGCCGTGCCCGTGGTCGTGATCGTTGCCGTGCCCGTGGTCGTGATCGTGTCCGTGCCCGTGGTCGTGATCGTTGCCGTGCCCGTGGTCGTGATCGTGCCCGTGGTCGTGCCCGTGCCCGTGCCCGTGGTCGTGGTCATGATCGTGGTCGTGGTCATGATCGTGGTCGTGATCGTGCCCGACGCCACGGGAATTCATGTAAAGGTTCAGCTGCTGAGCCAGGAGGGCGGAGTGTTGGCGCTCCATGTCGTCAATCTCCTTCTCCCACTCCTCGACTGAGACGTCGGTCACCTGGGCCAGGGACGAGATGTGGTTCAGGACGCGCTCCCGGGCTATCTCGTTTCGGAGTTCCTCCTGGGTCAGCTTGCCGTCGGCCATCTGCTTTCCGAAGTTGAGTCTCAAATCGTCCAGATCGTATTCCAGGCGGGGGTTGAGTTCCGCGAAGATTTTCACCAGGTCGTCGTCCTGGGCGGGCATGAGGTTCATCTCGCGGATGAGCCTGTCGGCCAGGAGCTTGAAAGCGAGCGTGGCCTTGGCGTTCAGCAGGCAGCTGGTGACCTTGGAGGCGCCGAAGGTCTTCCGCTTGGCCGCGAAGTCGTCGTATTCCTCCTGGGTCACTTTGGACTGGCCCAGTTTGCGCTGGAATTCCAGCTGGAGGGAGTTCGCGGGCAGGGGGATCGAAAGGAGCTTCGCCGCGGATTCGAAGATTTCGCTCTCGAAATCGGCGCTGGCCTCCCTCTGGAACTGGTGCCGGATGTCCTTCTCCAGGATCCGCCTGAGGTCTTCCATGTTGTTGACGTCGGGGAAGTTCAGGGATGAAGCGAAAGCGTCGTCGAGCTGGGGGAGCTCGCGGACGTGGACGCTCACGATCTTCACCCTGTTGATGACCTCCTTGCCGGCAATGTTACGGTCCTGGTAGTTCTTCGGCATCTCCATGGAGAACTCGTACTCGTCGCCGGCCGAGTGGCCGAAAAGCGACTTGAGCACGCTCCGCGACCAGTCCGAGAGTTCGGCGTTCCGCTCGCCCAGGATGCCCTTCTGCTCCGAGCGGTCCGTCTTGGGCCTGAAGACCTCCTTGCCGTTGGGTTTCCAGACGGTGTAGAGGAAGCTCGCCTGATCGCCCAAGCCCATCTTGTGGTCCTGGGGAGCGGGAACCATGAGGCTCGTTCTGACACGCAATGTCTGCAGGCTCTCTTCCACCTTCTGGGCGATCTTGCCGGGCGGGTGGCGCCTCAGCTGGATCTGGGAGAAGTCGGGAATATCGAACTCGGGCTCGACGTCGAAGATCGCCTGGAAAAGGAGGGGCTTGCCGGTCCCGAACTCGAGCCGGTTGCAGGAGACGGGCCAGTCGGCGGCGGTCGCTCCCAGAGGCGAGACGCCCTTCTCGTCAAGCTTCGCCTTCAGGACCTCCTTCACGAGCCCGTCCCAGAGCGCGCCCTGGATCTCGGCATGGAATGACTGCTCTATCAAGCTGGCGGGGGCCATGCCGGGCCGGTAGCCCTTTATCTTGCGTCCGCGGTTGATCCGTTCCACAGCCTGGTCCAGGGCGTCCTTGTAGTCCTCGTAGGGGATCTCGCACTGGGCAACCTGCTGGGAATGTTCTCTGTCTTCGGTAAGGGTTAACTCCATTTTCCATTCCTGCCTGACGATAGACGCCGGAGGTACCGGCTATGGTGCGAGAGAGGGGACTCGAACCCCTATGGCCTTGCGGCCGCTGGCTCCTAAGGCCAGTGCGTCTGCCATTCCGCCACTCTCGCGGGCCGGCCGCGCGGGAAAAAATGCCCGCGCCCCGGAAAGGGCCGCGCCCCTCCGAGCCGCGGGCCGCCTGCCGCAAGGCATGCTCTCCGCCTTCCGGCCGGCACAGTTCCGGTCGCTGCCGCGATCCTGGTAATTTAGATCAGACGCGCCGAAAAGGCAAGCGGTTTTGGGGTCCTGGAGGCCTCTCCGGCGGGCACGTCCGGGGACCCGGCGGGGCTCAGCGCCGGGTTCCGCGCACTGTGCGCATCCCTGTTCCGAGGCGTTGCGGGACGGGCCGGCCGGGAGCGGAGGGGTGCCTGTCATCGCGGCGGCCGTCCGTCCGGGATTGGGGCGGGAGAGGGCTGTCCGGACGCGTGGGATGTCCTCCGGATGGGAGGAGAGAGGGCGGGCGGCCCGTGGCAGCGCCGGCGGAACCGGAAGCGGCTTCGTGCGGGCGGCGGCCAGGGGGGGGACTGGCCGTACGGACGTACCGGGAGGACGTCCGGGCGTTCGGGCCTGATGCCAAGGAACGGCGGGCCCGGGGTCTGCCCAGGGCGTCCCGGTGGCAGGGGACGCGCCCGCCGGGGCTGGACCGTTCGGATTCGGCGGCCGGGCAGGGATGCCGCGGATTCAGATGCCTAGAAGTCGCGTGCCTCCTGATCGGAATGGCTGACGCTGTCGCGAGGACTTGCTCTGCAAGTTAGGCATCATAGAAATCCTCGCTGCTGAAATTCCCGCCGTCCCCTCAATTGCCACATGATAACTGCCAGATCGCCTGATTCTCTTGTGTTTCTCGCTTATAAGCCATGATGATTTGCGTAAACGATGCGGCTGAGCCTCCATGCAATCCTGGCCTCGCGGCGCTTGCGGGCAATATCCGCATGATTCCCCGAATGTCCGGAAGGGTTGGAAGGGCGCGTCGGAAAGGGTGGGGGAGGACGGAGTACGCGGTTCCGGGCCGTCCCTGCCGGACGGAGGGTGCGGGGGGGGTTGCCCGGCAGGGCGCGCAGGCGTGCCGGAGGGAGGGGGCCGGGGGCTGACCGGCTGGCGGGCGCGGTGGGGGGCGGGACGGTGGGGCGGGGGGGTGCCCG
>JAISFS010000088.1 GCA_031263485.1 Deltaproteobacteria bacterium
GGAGCCGTTGCCCAGCCGGTACAGGCGGTCGGGACGCTTTATCCCCATCCCGAGTCCTGTCAGTTCAGTCTTGAGCTGTACGGCGCCTTCGACGAGTTCCGGGGGTATGCCGAGAAACAGCAGGAAGGAACGGAAGTCCCTGTCCGCCAGGTACTTCATGAAGCCGTCCTTGCCCTGATGGGGCGATCCGACGCCGTGCCCGCCGGCTCCTCCGTCATCCGTCCCCCAACTCGGGAGCGTCGGCGCCAGCGCCAGGATCGCGAACAGAATCATGAAAAGGGCGAAAGTCAGGAACATGCTTTTCTCCGGTGCCGCACATTGCGGGAAGACCAGCGGGCCGTGCCGGGAATCGGTGCCGTATCGGGGAGCCGGTCGCCCGGAATGCAGGGCGACCCAATGTCCGATTTTAAATTATTTCGCCTCGGAACGCAATATGTCCACCATGGCCCATTGCCGCATGGCGCCGGTATGACCTTTCCCTCTCTCCATCCGGCGAAGCCGCATGCCCGACCGCGTCACCCCCCTCGCCTTGAGAACCTCGCATCAAACGCCGAGTCAACCCGCCCGGACGTCCCGCGAAACCCCCGATGCGGGGAATCCGTTCGCCGGGCGGAACGGTCGCAGGCTCGCCGTTGCCGGGACATTGCCGTACCTGAGGGCGGCGGAGGACCCTCCCGCAGGATTCAGCGAGGGTGGAGAGGCTGCCCGCGTCAGGGACGCGTCTTCATGTCCAGCCGCCCCTCCGCCTTCCGTTCGTTGCTTGACGATGAAATGAGGCGGCGCGAATGCGAGCTCTCGGACGATTGGATTTCGGCACCCCCCCTTCCATCGCGAGGCAATGTCAACGACTTAGGGGGGGCGGCGAAGGCTAAATCACTGATATCATTAATTTAAATTTCGGCGGAGCTATTCTATTCCGCCTTACGCGTTCATGTCGATTATCAACACTCCGGCGCATGATGACTTCGGGGCCATCATAATATATGTGCCTAAGGCCGTGATGCCCAAGAAAACGTTTCATGAAAGACGGTTAGGCGACCGGGAAGACTTGTCCGGGACGGCCTTGGGGTACTTGGCGCGAAGTCAAGTCAGGTACCGAGAGGTTCTAATGTTTGGGCCGCCTCAGAGGTATCTGGGTGGAAATGCTGGCCTTTGCCTTCTCAGGGGCATCCGGATAAATGGAAGCCTTGGCCGCCTCATGGGATGCGTTGGCTGGCCTGCCTAAAAGTCGCGCTGGCTTTTTGCCTTCTCAGGAGGGATCCGGAGGCCTATGACGGCCCAGGACATCCTGCGGTCCGGCTCTGGCGGCCCGGGACATCCTGCGGCCCGGCTCTGGCGGCCCAGGACATCCTGCGGCTCGGCCCTGGCGGCCCAGACCGGTAGGGCGTCCGGTCCGTGCTCCTGGAAAACCTTGTCGGTGGGGGTGTCAAGAACATGCCGCCGTTGACCTGCGTCCTGCGTCCGGGCCCGTTGTTCCGGTCCCATGAGCCATGACAGTTGCCCGTGAAGCGCTTTGGTCAGCAATACTAAGCGGCTGAAGGCGGTCAGTGAGCGGCTGAGTCCGCCCTCCCCCCACGGAGCGCCAAAGGCGGCCCTGAACTCATGAGGTCGTCCGGAGGGCTTGAGGGCGTTCAGGCCGCGACGGTTTCCGACAAAATGGTTCCGGACGTGGGGGGTTCCTGACGCGAGTCGCGCACACCCGGCCGCTAGGGGGTCCGGTGCCGCTCTTCCTCCTCCTCCAGACGGGCCTTCAGGAGCTCCAGCTCCTGATAGGTGGCGAGGATGTTGCGGTTGATGGTTTCGTTGGCCTGCCTGAGATCGGCTATCTGGATGCGGTACTCGTCCCGGATTTGCTGGAGGTTCTCGTAGTCCTGGGAGTCCAGGGTGCAGGACGGGACGAAGAGCGCCGCGAGCAGGGCGAGCGGGATGATGATCCGGGCGGGCGACATAGGCGTCCTGGTGGTCGGTCGGAGACACCGGCATGAAGGGGGGGGACTTGGGGAGAGGACTGGCCGGCCTGACGCGGCCCGAGGGGCGATGTCGGGGCGATCGGAGCCGCCGTGAGGGGCATGTCGGGCCTGGTTTAAGGAATGCAACCAGAATGAGCCACGAAGAAGCCGGAGAAACACGCGAAGGCCGTTGGGTAAAGCCGCCGGGATGCTTCCGTCTGAACCTATGGGACGCGTCCTGAGAGCCTCTGGGATTCGCCCAGACGGCTCCTTCTGGATAGAACGGGAGAGATTCGCGGGTCTGCCGTCCCTGCCCGGCGGAAGCCTCTTCGGCTTCCGGTCCCTCCGGGCTTTCCGGTCCTCCGGGCTTTCTGGCCCTACCGGCTTTCCGGTTCTCCGGACTGTCCGGCACTACCGTCCTCACCGGATTTCCAGCCCTCCGAACCGTCAGGCCATGCCGAGCCCACCTGATTTCCGACCCTTCGGACCTACAGGCCTTACCGGCTTCCGGCAGTTTCGGCTTCCGGTCCCCCGACTTTTCGGCTCTGCCGGTCCAGCTGTGAGGCGCCCGTGAAGGGTACGGGGCATCGCGGCGACCGGCACCGGAACTAAGCATGGACCGGCGCGGCCTCTGGCGACCGCCTGGACTCGGGCGCGGGTGCGGGAGGCTATGTCGCCGAAGGGACGGGGAGCGGACGCGAATACGCCCGCGCCGAATCCCTTTCAGGATATGGGCGTCAATACTGGAAATAGATGAAGGGCAGGATGCCGTCAGGTCCCAACCGAATGATTATTATAACCCAAAAAGCGCACCAGAGCGAGAGCAGGGTGAGCGGCATCCGGTTCTGGAGAGCCGTCATGAGCCCCTTCACGGCCTCTCCCGCCCACTGGCCCAGCAGGCACAGGGCGACGATGACGAAGGCCAGCACCGGCACCCCCTGGCCGGGACGCATGGGGTCGGCCAGCGCCCTGGCGATCTCCCAGGCGCGGGGCATAGTGTCGGCGCGGAAGAGGATCCACAGGAGGGTCACGAAGTGGAAGGTGAAGAAGACCGCGAGGAACTTCTTCAGCCCCGGCATCCTCTGGCGGGGCCGTTGCCAGCTCTTGAAGCCGATGGAGTCCATGGCGTCCGTGCGGATCTTCCTGACCTTCAGGTACGCGTGGGTGACGGCCAGAAGGCCCCCGTGGGCCAGGCCCCAGACGAGGTACCTCAGGTGCGCCCCGTGCCAGAGCCCCCCCAGGGTCTGGGTGACCACGAGGTTCAGGGCGGTGGAGCCCTTGCGGCTCCCGCCCAGGGAGAAGTACAGGTAATCCCGCAGCCACGACGACAGGGAGATGTGCCACCTGCGCCAGAAGTCCCGGATGTTCGAGGCGAGGTAGGGGGCCTGGAAGTTGGCGCCCACGTTGAAGCCCAGCATGAGCCCCACGCCCTGGGCGAGATCCGAGTAGCCCGAGAAGTCCAGGTAGATCTGGGCCGAGTAGCCGTAGACCCCGCCCAGGACGCCCACGAACGAGAAGTTCTCCGGCATCGCGAAGACGTCACGGACGACCTGCTCCGACAGGTAGCTCGAGAGGGCCACCTTCTTGAAGAGGCCCACGAGGATGAGCGTCACCGCCAGGCCGTAGTCCTTGGCGCGGACGCTCGAGCGCCGCATCTGCGCCAGGAACGGCTCGCAGCGCTGGATGGGCCCCGAGAGCACCGTGGGGAAGAAGGTCACGAAGGCGAAGGCCTCCATGAAGCCCGGCGTCTCCATGGCCGGGTCCCGGTACTTGTCGATGGCGAGGCTCAGGCCCTGGAAGGTGAAGAACGACAGCCCCACCGGGTAGACTATCTCCGGCAGGCTGAAGAGCCCCCCGTGGAGCGCGAGCCCCATGTCCTCCAGGGTGGTCAGGACGAACTCGAAGTACTTGAAGAACCCCAGGATGCCGAGGTTCAGGAGCACGTCCGCCCACACGACGAGCTTGCGGCGCATGCCCGTGAGCTCCGGCGTCATGAGCGTGGCGGCCTTCCAGTTCAGGAACGCCACCGCGAACAGGAGCGGCAGGAACTTGGGGGCGCCCAGGCCGTAGAAGACTATGTTGAAGAGGCACAGGGCCGGGACGTAGAGCCTGGCGTCCCCCCTCAGGCGCCAGTTGAGGACGAGGACTATCCCGAAAAAGATCGCGAAGTCTAGGCTGGTGAAGGGCATCGGGTCTCGCTTGGGCTCCCCGCCGGAGGTCTTTCGGCCGGAAAGGACGGTCCCCAGGTCGAAGCCGGGGCCGAGGGCCTGCGGGCCGGGGGGAGGTCCGGAGGCATGAGGCGCGCGCCAGGGAGACTTATGAGGCGTTAGCCTTTAATCGCCGATGGGCTTGATCGTCGCGGACATGACGACCGCAAGACCTTTGCGGTATTGAATCTAAAGGTCATGATTACAAGAAGTCCTATACTTCATCGAGATTGAAGGATATGATTGCTGTATGTCAGATGTGGAGCTGAAGCTGAAAGCTGTGTTGCCGCAAGATCAGTGAAGTAAAGATATTTTATGCATTGACTGCCGCAGGGCAGATGAGATATTGAGATTGAAGGCAATGACTATCGTAAGGCCAGCGATATCTTGAGACTGAAGGCTATGGCTGCCATAAGGTCAATGCGGTCACGAGATTGATGGCAATGACTGCCGCAAGGTTATTGTAGCCTTGAGATATGAGGCCATGACAACGGCATAGCCTTTGGATCCTGGGATTTACTGCCAGGAAGGCCGCAAATCCTTAGCGGATTTGAGAATGAAGGCCAGGACAGCCGGTAGGCACCGGTGGGCACCGGTAGGCGAGGGGATGATGGCCAGGAGAGCCACAGGCCGTAAGCAGCAGGTCGCAAAACCGCAAGCCGCAGGCCGCAAAACGGAAGCCCGATCGTCGCAAGGAACTGAAAGGCTAAAGGCCAGGCCAAGATCTAAGCGTGAGACGGCTTGAGGCGCAACGGCCCGAAAGGCGTATGGGTTGTGCGTCCTCAAGATAGAAGGTATGAGGCCTGGGCAAGGACGTTGCGGCGACTTCGCGGCATCGGAGTTCGGCGACAGGGCGGGCTCAAGGCGTCCGGGCTCTGAGGCGCGATGCCGAAAGGCGACATGGCCGTTGGAGCGGTTGCCGCCTATGGCGCTAAAGGATACGGGTTCCTCGGGGCCGTTGCGGTCATCAGGCCTGCGGACCGTATGCCCCTGAATTTCCGGGGCATTCCGGGGCGTAGCGGGAGTCGCGCACGGAAAGCCCGGGGGCCTGGACACGCGGGGCGCATCCCCGTGAGTGGGCCACCTCTTGGGTGCCGAGGGCGTCAGTGTCGTGGGTCCTTAATGGCCGCCTCGACCGGTGGCCGGGTTTTCGGGAGGAGTCCAGGCGCCTAAGGGAGGGAGTTGCCCGAGCGATGGGGTCCGTGACGGATTTCCGCAGTTTATCGACAGGCAGTCGCCCATAAAACAAAAGCCCTTGCGGGCTTCGGGAAAGGCGGTATCTGCGGAAAAGTCCTTGGAGGCGGCAGGCGGATTCGAACCGCCGAATAACGGTTTTGCAGACCGTCGCCTTAGCCACTTGGCTATGCCGCCTCACTTCCAGGGGGTTTTCCCGTCCGGAAAACTGTGGCCTCTTATACCCCGACGAGGGCTTATCTGTCAATAATAAGCCGTGGCCTTGCTTTCCGCGACTTCCCTCCCTTTCGCGGCCCTCAAGGAGGAGGTCTATGGCTGGCCGATCCCGGTCGTTGAGAGCCAGGAGTCTGGCCGGGTGTCGGCGACCGTCCTGGCGGAGTGGCGTGGGGCAGGCGATGTGTCGGGGGCCTGACCAGACGGAAGGAGAGGGCGCCATGCGTCCCAGGCCGAATGATGAGGCGATTTTGTGGTCATATACTGGATTTTGCGCTGCAAATGCTATTATGCTAGAATATCGGATGTTGATAAATGAATACCATGTCAAACCATGATTCCTCAATCATCGGCGGCCACGCCGATATCCCGGCCGGTACCAAGGCGCATGGCTCATTAGGGTTGCGCGCAAAGGTTTTGGACGGTTCCGCGTCTGACGATGAGACGGCCCAGGTCGGAAAGGCTTTGGCCAAGGTAATCGGGATATCTGCGCCAGGGAGCCGCACCGCCGAAGACGAGCGGGCATCTGGGACAATGGCTCGCGAGAGCCAGGCTACCGAAGTTAAGGCGGCTGAAGGGACACCTTTGACGGTGGAGTCGATGGCCGGTCAACTCAAATTGTTCATGTGGTTCGGTGGCATAATTGTCGCTTCTGGCTATAAACATGACGTGGGTTGGCAACATCTCTTGACCCCCCCTATAAACAAGACGTTGGCTGTTGAAAATCATTGGAGTCACTGTCATGCAGGACGCGAGGGGGTGATTTTCCGAGATTATGTAACTTAACATTGGAATAGAAATTGAATAATAATACAAAATTAGGACCATATCTACAATCA
>JAISFS010000119.1 GCA_031263485.1 Deltaproteobacteria bacterium
CCCCCGAAGATCCAGCGTGAAGTCCCTTTCCATGAGCCCGTTCGCGACGGCGTACCGGAATATCTGGCTCAGAAGCGTCTTGACCCGGTGCAGGGTCTCGATATGGCCCTGGGCCTCGATGGGCCTCAACACCTCGGACAGGACTATGGCGGGCTTGATCTCGTCGGGCCGGAGATCCCCCAGATAAGGGAGTATCTTTTTTTCGAGATTGGTAAGGTTCTTCCGTCTGGTCTTCGCGGCCAGGCCCGGAAGGAACTTGTCAGCCCATTCGATGGCCAGCTGGCGGAACGTTTCTGCCGGACGCTTGTCTTTCGGGAAGGGATCCGTTCCGTCCGCAAGGGTTTTCTTGAATGCCGCCGCTTCCGCGCGGGCATCCGAAAGGCTGACATCCGGGAAGGCACCCAGGCTCTTCAGGAGACGTCTGCCACGGAACGTGTACTGGAGCCGCCAAAGCCTGGAGCCCGCCGGCTTGACTTCCAGATAGAGGCCCAAACCCCCACCGTCATAAAGCTTGTAGGCCTTGTCCCTTGGCTGGGAGTTCTTGATCTCGTTGTAAGTGAGCATGAGGGACCTCGCGCGGTATCGCGGCAGACCGACCATCCGATACCGCGCAGGATACCGCGCACGTTCCCGGTTGTCAATTGCGTCCTCGGACGTCTATTGCAATAAGAAAAACGGCTAAACCCTTGCGGATTCAGCCGTTTTTCTTATTGCCGGACGCTCTCGGATGTCGGTGAAAGCAAGCAGTGGAGCCGTTGAAGGGACTCGAACCCATAACCTGCTGATTACAAATCAGCTGCTCTACCATTGAGCTACAACGGCTCTTTACGGGACCGACGACGGCCAGAAGAATATCTAGCAGAAAGCCCCGAAAAAGGCTAGAGGGTCGCGGCCCCTACGACCGGATTGAACCCGGGGCGGAAGCCGTGCGCCGACGCGCGGCTTCCGCCAGCGCACGCTCGACAGAGGCGGCTACCTGTCGTCGGACTCTTCCAGGACCGCGCGGCGGGAGAGGCGGATCTTGTTGAACCTGTCTATCTCGAGCACCTTGACCTTGATGACGTCTCCCTCGGAGACGGCGTCCCGGACGCTCTTCAGGCGCTCGCGGGCGAGCTGCGAGATATGCACCAGGCCGTCCACGCCGGGCATGATCTCGACGAAGGCCCCGAAGTCCACGATCTTTACCACCTTGCCCTCGTAGATCCTGCCGATGTCCGGGAGGTTGGCGCGGGGGTCGGTGCGCTTGCGGATGGCCTCGATGGCCGCATCGGCCTTGTCCTGGGACGGCGCGAAGATGGTTATCTTGCCGCTGTCCTCCACGTCCAGGCGCGTCTCGGTCTCGCTCTGGATGGCCTTGATGATCTTGCCGCCGGGCCCGATGACGTCCTTGATCTTCTCCGAGGGGATCTCGATCACCGTCATCTTGGGGGCGTACTTGGACACCTCGGGCCGCGGGGCCGCGAGGCACTTGGCCATCTGTTCCAGGATATGCAGCCGCCCGTCCCGGGCCTGGCTCAGGGCCTTCTCCATGATGGAGCGGGTGACGCCGCTTATCTTGATGTCCATCTGGACCGCCGTGATGCCCTGGGCGGTGCCCGCCACCTTGAAGTCCATGTCGCCCAGATGGTCCTCGTCCCCCAGGATGTCCGTAAGGATCGTCGCCGCCTCGCCGTCCATGATGAGGCCCATGGCCACGCCGGCCACCGGGGACTTGATGGGGACGCCGGCGTCCATCAGCGACAGCGAGGCGGAGCACACGGTGGCCATGGAGGAGGAGCCGTTGGACTCCAGGATCTCGCTCACCACGCGGATGGTGTAGGGGAAGTCCTCCTGGGGGGGCAACACGGCGCGGAGCGCCCGCTCGGCCAGGGCCCCGTGCCCTATCTCGCGGCGGCCGGGGGAGCCGAGCCGCTTGGCCTCGCCCGTGGAGTACGGCGGGAAGTTGTAGTTGAGCATGAAGGACTTGGACGTGTCGCCGATGAGCGACTCGAGCCTCTGCTCGTCGTAGCTGGATCCCAGCGTGGCCGTGCCCAGGCTCTGGGTCTCGCCGCGCGTGAAGATGGCCGAGCCGTGGGCCCTGGGCAGGACGCTCACCTCGCAGTCGATGGGCCGCACCTCCGTGAGCGCCCTCCCGTCGATGCGCTTGCCCTCGTTCAGGATGAGCCCGCGGAGCACGTCCCCCTCCAGCTGGCGGAAGGCCTCGGCGGGGTCCGTGGAGCCCTCCGGGGCCTCCGGGGCGAAGTCCTCCTTGACGCGGGCCTTCATGGCCAGAAGTCCCTTCTGGCGGGGCTGCTTCTCGCGGATGGTCAGGACCTCCAGCATCTCGGAGCGCCGGGAGCCCTTGATTCTCTCTATCAGCTCCAGATCGCGCGTGACCGCGATGGGCGCTCGCTTCTCCTTGCCCGAGGCCTTCTGGAGCTCCAGCTGGAGCTTCAGCAGGGGCTGCACGGCCTCCTTGGCCATGAAGATGGCCTCCAGGACCACATCCTCGGGGACCTCGCGGGCACCGCCCTCAACCATCACCACGGCGTCCCTGGAGGAGGCCACGATGAGGTAGAGATCCGCCGCCGCCACCTGCGCCTGGGTCGGCGACGTCACGAGCTTGCCGTCCACCCGGCAGACCCTGGTCCCGGCGATGGGGCCGTCGAAGGGTATGTCGGAGAGCATGAGCGCCGTGGACGCGCCCAAAAGGGCCAGCATGTCGGGATCGTACTTGTCGTCCACGCTCCAGGCCTGGCAGATGACCTGCGTCTCGTAGGTCCAGGCCTTGGTGATGAGCGGCCTGATCGGCCGGTCGATGATCCTCGCGGTGAGCGTCTCCTTCTCCGACCCGCGTCCCAGCTCGCGGCGGAAATAGTTGCCGGGGATGCGGCCCACCGCGTAGAGCCGCTCCTGGTAGTCCACGGTGAGCGGCAGGAAATCCAGACCCTCCCGCACGTCGTTGGACGCCTGGGCGGTCGCCAGCACCATGGTTTCCCCCATGGCGACCACCACGGAACCCGCGGCCTGCCTGGCCACCTTGCCGGTCTCGATGGAGAGCCGCGAGTCCCCGAACTTCGTTTCGACTTTCATTTGTTCTCCTCGCCCCAAACCTTACTCCTCGGGGCCTGTGTCTTTCCGCTGCCCGGGAGCCGTCTCTTCCGGCCCCGGGCGATCCGTTTCGCTCTGCCTACGGCGCTTCCCCATGGCCGCGCCGTGCCTCGCGCCCGTCGTGCTGCCTGCGTCCCGCGCCTTGTCCATGTTCCTGGGCGCCGTCCCCTATCCCCGGAGCAACCGGGGGCCCGACCGACCCATCCCCGAACGTCGCGGGGGAGCCGCCGGCCCCCGAGGGCATGGCCCTGGGGGCATCGGTGCGCCTTCCATCTCAGTCGTCCTTCTCAAGCCTTACTGGTTCCGTCTTCCGTCTCCCGTCTCCCGACCCCAGGCCTTGCGGGGACCCGGGCCGCCCGGTCCGTGGCGGCATTCGCCTCTCCGGGTCATCCGGGACCCGCCGATCCTTACCGGAGCACAAGAGCAACGGTCCGAGCCGCCGGGTATTCGCCGTCGGCCCGTCGGATCCGCGCCCCCGCCAACGGCGCGGCGAGGCGGAGGCGCCGTGCCGCGCGAGCCCGCGCGGCGGGTACCCGTATTCGCCTGAACTTCCCCCTACTGTCCTGGGCCTGTCTTGCGCCGTACCCTGAGCACCAAGATTCCGGAGCGATAGGAGGATCCTCAGCCGGTTTCAACGACGACGATCCGGAGAAGATCCCGCCGGACCTGCGCCTCAGCCGGTCTACCGGCGCAGACCCAGCTTCGCGATGAGGTCGCGATAGCGGGTGATGTCCTTACGCCTGAGGTAGTTCAAAAGTCGGCGGCGCTGGCCCACCAGCTTCAGGAGCCCGCGGCGCGAGCAGTGGTCCTTGTGGTGGGTCTTGAAGTGCCCGGTCAGGTTGGTGATGCGCTCGGTCAGGAGCGCCACCTGCACCTCGGTCCCGCCGGTATCGGTATCGTGGAGCCGGTTTCCGGCGATGATCTCCTCGGTCTTTTCCTTGGTTATCGACATGGAATCTCCCTGCCCTTATGACGCGGCCCTGCCGCGCCGGATGCGGGCCCGTTTCCCGCGTTTCACGAGGGGCCCTGAAAGACCCGCAGGGGCCGCAAGTAAGGCCCCCGGGGCGTTGAAAAGCCTGATTCCGCGACGGACGGCGGCACGTGACCGTCCCGGCTGTCCGTACCGTCGTCCCGGCGATGGTCCGTGCCGCCATCGAACGTCCGATCCCGACCGTCGTCCCGCCGGTGGTCCGTGCCGCCATCGAACGTCCGATCCCGGCCGTCGTCCCGCCGGTGGTCCGTGCCGCCATCGAACGTCCGATCCCGGCCATCGTCCCGTCGGCGAGCCGAGCCGCCGTCGAACGTCCGACCCTGGCCCTCACCGACGCGCCCGTTCGGGCCGCCTCCGGAAAGCGTGTCTTCCGGCGGGGCGTCCGGCCCTTCCGTACGGGAGGGCCCGCCAGGACCGCAGAACTCGGCCAGCGCCACCAGAGCGCCCCTGAGGGTCACGATCACCGTGCCGGCGGGATAGCCGCCGCGCGGGCCCGGCCACAGGGGACTGCCGGGAAGCCTGGCCAGGCGGGCGGAGGAGACCCGTGCGCCGCAGAGCCGCGCCCCCCGGCGCAGGAACTCAGCCTCGCCTTCGTCCGCCGGGTACTCCGGATGATCCGGAAGCGCGTCCCTCGGGGCGATGAGCGCGGCCGCGAGGCTCTCGCGGTTGTAAGGCGGCGTCAGGGCGCCGGACAGGCCGAAGGGCCCCAGGGTCTCCCTGCGGAGCGCCTGGAGCGCCCCCCCACCCAGGCCAAGGGCCTCGCCCAGGTCGCGGGCGAGCGATCTCACGTAGAAGCCGCTTCCGACCTCGATCCGGAACCTCAGGACGGGAGGGTCCCAGCCGATAAGCTCGCAGGAACGCATCAGCGCGGGCCGCTCCGGGAGCGGATCTCGCGCCTCTCCGCGCCTGGCGGCCCTGTAGCTGGGCACACCGGCCACCTTGACTGCCGAGAAGAGCGGCGGCCGCTGGGGCCTTATCCCCAAAAAGCCCTCCAAGGCCTCGCGGACGGGCCCGATCCCCGGGAAGGGGCCATTGTACTCCGAAAGCACCCTCCCCGTCACGTCCTGGGTGTCCGTGTCAAGGCCCAGGCGGATCTCCCCTGTGTAGACCTTGTCGCATCCCATGACGAGGGGGGCGAGTTTCGCCGCGGGACCCGCGAGCACCCCCGCGAGCCCGGTGGCCAGCGGGTCCAGGGTGCCCACGTGCCCCGCCTTCCTGACGCCCAGGTGCCGCCTCGTCTCCCTGACCAGGGAGAAGGTGGTGGCCCCCTGCGGCTTGTCGAAAAGGAGGAGCCCGCAGAAGTCGCCCTCCGAGCGTCCCCCCGCCTCCGGGCCGCGACGTCCCCCGCCGCGAAGCTCCTCGCGCCGCCCGCGGGCCTCCTCCGATACCGTCATCATCGATCCGGCCCCTCAGCCGACGCATTCCGGGAGCATGCCGGTGAGCCCGGCCAGGAACCTCTCCCGTGCCTCCATACAGGCGGGGGCCGGGTCGGTGTAGGCGGCGGCCAGGACGTGGCCCCCGCCGCCGTAGGCGGACGCCACCGCTCGGGCCGACACGGGGTAACGGCTCCTGAGGCTCACCTTGACGCGGCCGCGGCCGTCCTCCTTGAAGAGCGCCGCCAGATCCACCCCTTTTACCGCGCGGGGGAAGTCCACGAAGCCCTCTGAGTCCTCCCGCGAGGCGCCGGAGCGCTCGATCATCTCGGAGGTCAGGAACATCGTCGCCACCCTTCCCCCGCGGAAGTACTCCATGCTCCCCAGGGAGAGGTGCAGGAGCCGCATCCGGGCGGGGCTGAAGCTCTGGTTCAGCTTGGTGTTGATCCCCTCCAGATCGCCTCCGAGCTCCACGAGGTCCGCCGCCTCCCGGAGGGACGAGGCGGTCGTGTTGGCCTGGGTGAAGAAGCCCGTGTCCGAGACGATGGCGGCCAGAAGCGACTCCAGCATGGGCGGGTTGAAGGGGGCGTTTAAGGCCTTCAGGGCCCGCGCCACCATCTCGCCGGTGCTGGATGCGCCGGGGTCGTGGTAGAGCCCCGCGACGCCGGTCGGCGGCTCCGAATGCACGTGGTGATCGATCACCAGATACGGCGGGAGACGGTCGCGGTAATCCTCGGGGGGGGAGTCCGGCCAGACCCGGTCGGGACCGTGGCAGTCCACGAAGACCACCAGGTCCCAGTCCTCCCGCCTCACGTCCCCCGGATCGTCGAAGGCCCGGCGAGGGCCGGTGAAGCCGTCCAGGATGAAGCGGGTGTTGTTCGCGATCTTGCCCGAGGTGCCGACCGTCGCCGCGAGGCCCATGTCGTTCAGTGCCTCGCCCAGCGCCACCCCCGCGCCCAGGGCGTCCCCGTCGGGATTGTGGTGGCCCATGATGAGCACCCTCCCCGCGGAAGCCAAGGCGGCCAGGAAGGACGGCTCCGGCGCCACGGGGAGGCTCGCGTCCACGGGGCAGGTAGCCCCGACGGAGGGGGCGGCGACGGGGCCGACGTTCAGGCGGGTGGGTGGCATCAGGCTCACTTGGGCACTCGGCTGCCCGGCGGGACGGCATCGGGGCCGTTCGGGACCGGGGAGGCGGAAGCCGTTGATGTCAAGGTGCCGTGACGGATGGCGTCCGGCGCCGAGGGATGGTTCATGTTGAGCCTTACGGGATCCGACCCGGCCTCCGGTCGCCGCCGTCTTCGACGGAGAGAGCGCCGCCGCCTCAAGAATCTCCTTCGATATCAACGCCGCCGTCGGCATCATCGCTGTCGGGATAGCCGTTGTCGGCATCGGCATCGGCGTCGCCGTAGTCGTCATCGCCGCCAACGGAATCGCCGTAGTCGTCATCGCCGCCAACGGAATCGCCGTCAACGGAATCTTCATGCCCGCCTACGCCGACAACGGAATCGGCTCCGGCCCCGCCCTGACCTTCCGCCCCGGTCGCGCCGCCCGCCTGGCCTTTGGCGGGGGAGGCCGGGGTCCCGGCCCTCAAGGCGGCGACGGATGGGTCGGTCGCGAGGATCTCCATGACCCTCTGGGCGTAGGCGGGGTTCTTGTCGAAGATGAAGACCACCTCCGGCGTGAACCTCAGGGACAGCCCGCCGGCCAGGCTGGCCCTCACGAAGCCCGCCGCCTTGCGGAGGGCCCTCGCCGCCTCGGCCTCCGCCTCCTCGCCCCCCATGACGCTGTAGTACACGTAGGCCCTGCGCATGTCGGGGGACACCTTGGCCCGGGTGACGTTAAGCGTCCTGAGCCTGGGGTCCGAGACCCGGGTCACGAAGAGCCGCGAGACGAAATCGCATATGACGCTCGCCGTCTTCTCAAGCCTCCGCTCCGTCATATATTCTAACCCACGTCCCCCAGGTTCATGCACTCCAGCCGGGAGTCCACCACCTCGGCGTCCGCGTTGGACTCGATGAAGTCCAGCATGCGGTCAAGCACGGCGTTCAGGATCCTGGCGTCCGACCCGCAGACGGCGAAACCCAGGACGGCGGACTCGCGTGAGGCGAGCTCCTCCGGGCCGCTCACCTCGGAGGCGGCCGCGTTGAAGCGGGACTTCACGCGCCCGAGAAGGCTCTTCACAACCTTCCTCCTGCCCTTCAGGCTGTCCTGCCCCTCCATGAAAAGGGTAACCTCCAAAATGCCCACTACCATGATCCGAAACCTGCGCCTGAAACGTACCGTCCGGCCTCCCTGCCTGTAACCTCAAGGCTCCTTCGGCCCGCAGGGAATTGAGGTCTGAAGGACTAGGGACCGAACGCCTGAAAGGCCTCGGGGGCCCAGAGACATGGTGCCCTAAGGGGCCTTGGCGGCCTCAAGTGCCCTGATGCATGATAGCCTCAAAGGACTTGGGGAGGCCATCGGGGGCCCTGATGCATGATGGCCTCAAGGGACTTGGGGGCTCTCAGATGCCCAGAGGCAGGATGGCCGCAAGGGACTTGAGGGCTCTCAGATGCCCAGAGGCAGGATGTCCTCAGGGGCCTTGATGGCCTCAGATGCCCTGATGCAGGATGTCATCTGGGGCCTTGTGGCCTCAGATGCCCTGAGGCAGGATGGCCGCAAGGGACTTGGGGGCCTCGGGTGCCAAGGGCATGATGGCCTCCAGGGGCCGGAACCCCGATTCCGGGGGCGCCCGCCCGCGTCCGGGCTAGTCCGCCTTGGAGGCTTCGGAGGCCGCCTCGGCCCTGGCCTTCTCCGCCGCGCGTTCGACCGCCTGGTTCACGAGCTCCACGGTGGCCGCGGTCTCCTCGACCTGGAAGCACTCGATGCGGTCGCCCACCTCGCAGGCGCCGAAGTTCTCCAGGCCGATGCCGCACTCGTAGCCCTCCAGGACCTCGCGGACATCGTTCTTGAGGCGCTTGAGGGTGCCTATCTTGCCCTCGTAGACCACGTTCTTGCCGCGGCGCACCCGGGCCCGGGCCCCGCGTTGGATCTTGCCCTCCGTCACCGCCGAGCCGGCCACGGGCCCGACCCGCGTGATGTCGAAGATGGCCCTGACCTCGGCCACGCCCAGAAGCACCTCGTGCTTCACGGGGTCCAGGAGCCCGGCCATGGCCTCCTTGATGTCGTCCAGGAGCTTGTAGATGACGTCGTAGTAACGCACCTGGACCTGCTCGGCCTCCGCGAGCTCCTGGACCCGGCCCGTGGATGGCTTGACCCCGAAGCAGATGATGAGAGCCGAGGAGGCGCTCGCCAGCATGACGTCGGTCTCCGACGGCTGGCCCACGCCGCCGTGGAGCACGTGGATCTGGATCTCCTGGGTGGACAGGCGGCTCACGGAGTCCTGGATGGCCTCCAGCGACCCCTGGACGTCCGCCTTCAGGATGAGGTTCAGATCCTTGACCGATCCCTCCTTCACGCGGTCGAAGAGGTTCTCCAGGGTGAGCCGGGTGGTCTTCACGAGCGTGCTCTCCCGCTGGCGGGCGAGCCGGTGCTGGCTCACCTGCCTGGCCTGCTTCTCGTCCGTCATGGCGATGAACTCGTCCCCGGCGAGCGGCACCCCGCTGATGCCCTGGATCTCGACCGGGATGGACGGCCCGGCGGACTCCACGCGCATGCCTTGGTCGTCCAGGAGCGCGCGCAGCCTGCCGTAGTGGACGCCGCAGACGTAGGAGTCCCCCTGCCGGAGCGTGCCTTCGCCCACCAGCACGGTGGCCACGGCGCCGCGGCCCTTGTCCAGGCGGGCCTCGATGACCCTGCCCCTGGCCGGGCCTCCGGTGCGGGCCTCCAGGTTGAGGATGTCCGCCTGGAGGAGGATCATCTCAAGGAGCTCGTCCACGCCCTGGCCGGTCTTGGCGGAGACGTCGCAGAAGACGGTCTGCCCGCCCCATGCCTCGGGGGAGAGGCCCAGCTCCGCCATCTCGCGGCGGATGCGGTCGGGCTCGGCGTCCGGCTTGTCTATCTTGTTAACGGCGACCACGATGGGCACGCCCGCGGCCTTGGCGTGGTCCGCAGCCTCGCGGGTCTGGGGCATCACCCCGTCGTCCGCCGCCACGATGAGCACCACGATGTCGGTCACCTGGGCCCCGCGGCTCCTCATGCTGGTGAACGCCTCGTGGCCGGGGGTGTCCAGGAAGGTGATGAAGCGGTCGCCCACCTGGACGTGGTACGCGCCGATGTGCTGGGTGATCCCCCCGGCCTCGCCCTCCTGGATCTTGGACTTCCTGATGTAGTCCAGAAGCGAGGTCTTTCCGTGATCGACGTGGCCCATGATGGTCACGACCGGCGGGCGCACGAGCTTCTCGTAGCTCTCGTCCACGCCGGGCAGCTGGAAGAACTCGCCCTCGTCGAAGGAGCTCTTCTCCACCTCGTAGCCGAACTCCCCGGCCACCAGGGACGCCGTGTCGAAGTCCAGCGACTGGTTGACCGACGCCATAACCCCCATGCCCATGAGGCGCTTGATGATGTCCCCGGACTTCAGCGACAGCCGGTGCGCGAGCTCGCTCACCGTAATCGCCTCGTCCACCTTGATGCGGCGCTTGGAGGCCTTGGGAACGGTTATCTCGGTCTTCTGGTGGGTCTTCTTGGGGCCCTTGCCCTTGCGGCCGCGGCCGCGGGTCCAGTCGCCCTCGGAGTAGATGTCGGTCCGCTCCACGACCTCGCGGCGCTTGCCGGGACGCGCGGCGCCCTCTTCCCCGTCCCCGTGGCCGCGGCGGGCGCCCTTGCGGTCGCGCTTGCGGCCGTCCGTGGACTCGGGCGGCGGCGGGCCCGCATCGGGCCTGGGGCCTGCGGGCGGGCGGCCCCAGGGCGGGCCGCCCGGGCGCCCTCCAGGCGCCCCGCCCGGCCCGCCGGGACGCGGCGGGTAGCCGCCGGGACGACCGGCAGGCGTATAGGGCCGCGGGCGGGCGTCCCCGTGGGGGGCGCCCGAGGCGGTCCAGTTGGACTTCACGCCCACCACCCTGGCGCGGTCGGACGCGCCGGCATCCCCGCGGGGCTTGTCAGGGATGAGCACCCGCGTGATCTTCTGCCGGGGCGCCGGGGTCGGCGGCGTGACTTCGCGTTCGGCGTCCGCCGCGCTTTCGGAGGCCGCGGACACGGGAGCGTCCGAAGGCTGCCCGTCGGGGCCCGAAGAGGCCGCGTCGGCGGCTCCCGCCTCAGCTCCCGCAGGGGCGGCCTCGACCGCCGTCGCGGGACCGGGGGACGGCACCAGGGTGAAGGGGGCATCGGTCCCGCCGACCGTCGGCGGGACCGAGATGGCCTCCGCGCCCTGGACGCCCGGAACCGCCTGCTCTCCCTGGAGACCCTGGGCCGCCAGCGCGCCGGGTTGGGCCTGGGCGTCCGGACCCGGCTGGGCCTGCGGCGGCTCAGGCGGGGGAGGCGGCGGAAGGGGCCGGAAGTTCGGCATGGGAGGGGGGGGAGGGGCCGCAGGCCCGCGGCGGCCGCCCCTGGGGTCGGCCGTGCGGGAAGAGGGGCCCGGGGCGGGGCCGCCCACGGGGCTGGTGCCGACGATGCGGGCCTTGTCGAAAGGTTTGCTCTTGATGGACACTGGCTTCCTGTCCTGGGCCGAGGAGGCCGCGGACGGGGTGGTCGATTCGGGGACGGGCAAGGTCTGCTCCAATGACGCCTGGCGGGGGTCGGCAGGCTCGTGGCTTTGGGGAGCTGTCTGGCCCTGGGCCTGGACGGCGGCCAGACCCTGGGCCTGGACGGGCGGAGCGGCGGCCCCGGCGTCCATATCGTCGGGCGAGGCGTACCGCGATGACTCGTCCGACGGCTGGTCGGAGGCCAGGGGCTCCAGGAAGGAGGCCTCTACGGTCGCCTCGGGGCGCTTGCGGCGGCGCACCACCTGGGGCACGGGCGCGGCGGCGTTCCGGACGGCGCGGCGGATGTCCTCCGCCACGCTGTCCTCGATGCTGTTCGAGGCGCCCAGCTTCTGCCCCTGCAAGAGGTTGAGCTCGCTAATCCGCTGCACCAGCTCGGCGCTGGACATGGAGAGCTCCTTGGCCAGCTCGTGTATCCTTTTCTTACCCATCCCTGATAATACCTGCTCTTTGAGTGGGGCCTTGCGGCCTCGGGGACCGGGGGCCCGCAAGGCCGACTCCCCGTCCGGTTGCCGGGGCAGCCAAAAAGGCCTGGAAGGCGATGCTCGCGGCCGGGATGGCCGGGCCTACCGCCCGCCGACGGAAGGGCCTCGGGGCGGGGGAACGTGGCCCTCTGCGGAAACGGGGCCCGCGTCATCCCCGGAAGCGCCGCCAGAGGCCAGGGCGGCCAGGAAGGCCCTGCTGCCGGGAAGAAGCTCGCGCGGGCCCCGGAAGGCCCTGCCCAAGGCGCCCTTCCGTTCGAGACGGGCCACGCACTCCCCGCTCCGGCAGACCCAGGCGCCCCGGCCCCTCGGGTTCGGCGCCATTACGCGACCGGGCGAGGAGCCTTCGGGAAGGACGCCGGTAGGCGGACCCAAGCCGGGCGGCGGGGCGCCCACCCGAAAGGCGCCGGACTGGACATGGGACATGACTGGGCCGGAGACGTGGGGGTTGAGGAAAATCAGCTCGCTCCAGGGCCTGCGGGCCCGGCAGACGCAACAGCTCCTGACCGGCTCCCCGGCGGACCGCCGTGCCTTGGCCGCGGCTTTCCACGCCGCGCGGGGAACGCGTGCCATGCCGGGCTTGAGCCGTCCTGGAGCCTTCACCCGCAAGACCCCTTACCGCGGCCCGGCGCCGTCGTCGCCATCGGCCTGGGCATCGCCGCCGACTTCGGCATCGGCATCGGCATCGGCATCGGCTTCGCCAAAAGGCCCGTCGGCATCGTAGCCGACATCATCGGCATCGGGCGAAGGGGCGCCGTCCATGCCGGGATCGCGCTCGTCGCCCTCGCCGTAAGGCTCGTAGGACTCCGGGGAGTCCCCGGCGTCCTGGAACACGTAGTTGCCGTCAGAGTCCATGGCGGGGGCGGGAGAGGCCGCGTCGTACTCGGTCTCGTCCTCGTCCTCGTCGCTTCGGTGCCTGCGGGGAGTGGGGGGCGCGAAGTCGCCTTCCCGCTGCCTTGCCTGCTTGCCGCCGAAGAAGTCCTTGGCCATGGCCTCGCGCATGGCCTCCTCGGCGTCCTCGCGGTCCAGGTTCTCGACGTAAATCTTGGCGGCGTCCCAGACCTGGCGGGCCTTGTCGCCCTGGAGCCCCTCGACCAGCGCGAGCTGCTCGGGGCTCGAGTCGATGATGTCCCGGGCGGAGCCGTAGCCGGCCTCGTAGAGGAGATCGGCCGTGGTCTCGCCTATGCCGGGGAGACGCAGGAGCGACTGGTAGCCGTTCTTGAGCGAGCGCTGGTACTTGGACTCGTTCTTCACGTCTATGCGCCAGCCCACGAGCCGGGAGGCCAGGCGCACGTTCTGGCCCTTGCGGCCGATGGCGAGAGAGAGCTGGTCGTCCGGGACCACGACCTCCAGGGACCTGGCGTCCTCGTCCACCACCACGCGCTGGACCACCGCCGGGGCCAGGGCGCTCGCCACGTAGTGGGCGATGTCCGCGGAAAAGGGGATGATGTCCACCTTCTCGCCCTTGAGCTCCTGGACCACTCCCTGGACGCGGGATCCGCGAAGGCCCACGCAGGCGCCCACGGGATCTATCTCGGGGGCGGTGGTGGAGACGGCTATCTTGGAGCGGCTCCCTGCCTCGCGGGCCACGCCCACGATCTTCACGATGCCCTCGAAGATCTCGGGCACCTCCGCCTCGAAGAGGGCCGCCAGGAAGTCCGGGTGGGTGCGCGAGAGGATTATCTGCGGGCCGCGGCTGTCCAGGCGCACGTCAATGACCAGGGCCTTGATGCGCTCGCCCCGGTGGTAGTAGGTCTCCCGGATGATCTGCTCGGAGGTGGGCAGGAGAGCCTCAGGGCGGCCCAGGCCAACGATGATGTTGTTGCCCTTCTCCACCCGGAGAATCTGTCCCTGGGCGATCTTGCCGATGCGGTCCTTGTACTCGTCGTAGATGATGCGGCGCTCGGCGTCCTTCATGCGCTGGATGATGACCTGCTTGGCGCTCTGGGCGGCGATGCGCCCGAAGTCCCGGGTGTCCAGCTTCACCCCCAGCTCGTCCCCCACCGTGGATGCGGGATCCAGCTTCAGGGCCTCCTCGAGCGAGATCTGGGTCTTGGGGTCATCCACCTCCTCCACCACGTCCTGGAAGCGGAACACCTCGAACTCCCCGGAAGCCTCGTTGAAGCTCACCTCGAAGTTCTCGGAAAGGCCGTATTTCCTCTTGGCGGCGGAGCTGATGGCCTCGGACATGGTCTCGATCAGGACCTGCTTGTCCAGCCCCTTGTCGCGGCTTATCTGCTCGATGATTCTCTTGAGGTCCTGCGTCATTTCTCCGGGCCCTTCAAACGTGCTTCCCGTTCTAGGTAACTCTGGCGATCCTGGAAGCCCGCGCCGGGCGGGCAAGGCCGATAGGCCGTCAAGGCCGTCGTCGGACAAGGCGATGCGGGCGATATGGCCGTCAAGGTGAAAGGTCGATAAGGCCGTCAAGGCAAACTAGGGTCCTCAAGTCCATCAAGGCGGATGAGGCAAGATAAGGCAAGTCAAGGCCGGTAAGGCCTTCGGGTCCTAAAGGCCTCTAGAAGGCAAGCCGACAAAGCCGCCGAGGGCACACAGGCCGACCGGCCTGAAGGGATCCTGGCGGCCCCGGTCTCGAAAGGGATCCCGGAGGATCCGTCAAGGGATCGGACCGGACGTTCAGAACTCCGGGAGGAGCCTGGCCTTGGCGACCTCCGCCCACTCGAAGGTCACGGGCTCGGGTGCCGGGCGGGGTTTGCCGGGCTTGGGGGGAGGGGCTTCCGGCACCACCGCGAGCGCCCCGGGGGAGCACCGGAGCCTCCCCGAGACCGCGAGGGTCCTGCCGCCGCGGCGAAGCTTGAGCTTGGCCAAAGATCCGCTGAAGCGCAAGAGATCGGCCTCGCTCTCCAGGGGCCGGTCGAGTCCGGGCGAGGACACCTCCAGGACGTAGGGCGAGCCGTCCCCGGGCCAGAGGTCGTCCAAGAGGACAGAAAGCGCCTTGGAGAGCTCCGCGCAGTCGTCCAACGTGATCCCGGAGCCTCGCCAGGGCGACCCCGCAGACGCCTGGGTCCTGCGGTCGGCCGTGAAGCGGAGGATCTTGCCGGAACTCCCCCCGGCTATCTCCAGCGCACAAAGCTCGAAGCCAAGCCCCTCGAGAAGCTCCGAGGCGGGGGCGCGGGCCGCCGCGGCAAGCCCTGCCAGCCCTCCGGGGAACGGCACCTCGGGAAGGGGGGCCGCGTCCCCGCCCGTCCGCTTTTTGCCCTGTGGCCCGGACGCGGCCCGCAGGGCCTTTCCGGTCCCGGATCCTGCGTCCGTCCTGGGCTTTCCTGAGCTACGTCTTCCCTGAACCATGCCCCTCGGTAGTTACCTTATAAAAAAAAGCGGGCGCGGGCCCACTTTTAAAGAAGAGGGTGAGGATGTGGGAAGTGGCCCCAGCGAGAGGGGGACCGACCGCCCCGAAAGACAGCAAGCCGCTGAAAGCCGAGGCCGCAGGCGGGCAACGGCACGCCCGGCGTCCGCCGCCGACGGGGCGAAGCGCACCCCGACTAGGGCGGGGCATAGGGCCGACCGGGCTCAGGAAAAGTATTTACCACGGCGCAAGCCGAAAATCAACAACTTTTTGGTGCCCGGGCCGCGAGGGGCGCGCCCCGGGCATCGGAAGGGCAAGGCGAGCGGAACCCCTCGGCACCCGGGCCGCCGGAAACGGTGCCCGGGCCGCCGGAAACGGCACTTAGGCGATGGTCCTCACGCGAGGTGCCAGCACATGCGCCGTGAACGTAACTGCGCACCGTTTCGGGGCTTTCCGGAAATTCGCGGGCTGATCGCCATGCAATCGACCGAACGGTCAGTAGCGGCTCGATCCAGATCCGCCTTGGCTTGCGCTGCGACGGGCGTCTGTTTCAGTTCCGCAGAGATGCCTTGGCGAAGGCAGAACCGGGGCAGGTCCAGGCTCTCGGCTCCCCCACCGAGGTCCCGCGTGCCGCTCGGAATGTGGTGGTTCGCAAGCCTTTTCAACGACTTGGGGAGCAGCCCATTGTTTCTTTGAGAATCAAACCGATGATTATGAGCACCTTATTGAATGCCGCTCTTCTTAAATTGTTGGCATTTCAGGAAATGTCGTGGATCACTTCACTGGTTGGCCTTTTTTTCTGGCTCGCCCCTCAAAAATCCGCGCTTTGTGCTAAAGTTTAGGATGTCTTGATGCCTTGTTGCCATCAGATGCCGGAAGCGAGGAGAGGTCTGCCCGGGCGGCCTTTCATGCCAATAGTTCAGATTAGGAGGTTCGAGCGCCATGACCGGCCAGAAATCCGAAACCTCTGACGGACGTCCCGGCACCACAACGCAGATCGATATGGCGCTGTTCGAAGCAGATCGATATGGCGCTGTTCGAAAAGGTTCTTCACGGCACGGCGACTGACGATGACTGGACACGCGTCCGCCAGGCCTTTGACAAGTCCCGTAATCTGACATTGCCCTAGAGCCAGGCCGCCGGAGGCGAACAGGCTGAGGAGTCAACGAAGTCCGAGGGCCATGCCGCCGTGGCCAAGAAGGTGCCAAGGACATCGCCGACATTGGAGATGCTGGCCGATCGACTCAAAACTTTCGAGTGGTTCATCGGCTTGTTATTTGGCGCTATCATCGCATTTTCCATTGCTTTCATGATACTGATCTACTACAGCATGAACAGTAGAATGGACGAATTGAACAACAACGTGGGAGACAAAATAGCTCAGTCAGGATCTACGTTAGACGCCCGGATCAACGGGTTAGAGTCCACGATCAATGCCAAGATCAACGGGTTAGAGTCCACGATAGATGTAAGGATGACCGGTTTTGAGAACAGGATGACCGGGTTCGAAAACAGATTGATCGGTGTAGAAACCCAGATTCGCGAATTATCTGCGAAAGTCTCGACAATACGGCGCGATACCGGAGAAGTGCAAGGCCCTGGAAACGGACCGCTTGCCTCCGGATCGGACCTGCAATGACCCAAACCATCTGAAAATCCCCCAAACGGAGGGGGCCCCGGTTAGGAGCCTTTTGCTTACACATTCATGTCGATTATCGATGCCCCGGCGGATAAAACTTTTGGGGACTGAGGCGCCAGAGATTCCTTCCGGAAGGCGTCACTTCCAGGAAAAGGCCCAATCCCTCGCCATCGTACAGTTTATAAGCTTTCTCAGCGGGCAGGGCATTCTGCATCTACTTGGGGTCTGTATTTCCGGCACCTCGCGCGGTGTCCTGAGCGAGCCGGGAAAACTGCCGCGCCGGATACTGTGCGACAATCCGAGTGTCAACAAGATATCCGAACCACAACGAAAAAGAAAACCCGGCTGATCTCTAGGATTTAGCCGGGTCAGTCACAATATCGGGACCCCTCAGCGGGTTACGAAAAGGCCGCTGGAGCGGGCAACGGGGTTCGAACCCGCGACCCCAAGCTTGGGAAGCTCGTACTCTACCAACTGAGCTATGCCCGCCCGTGCCTTCGCGCCCGGCTCCCGCCGGGCGGCTATCTTATACAGGGAAACGGCCTCTCCTGTCAAGGGAAGACGGCCACATGGCCACATGGCCGCAGGTCCGGGGGGATCCCCCGGCCAGAGGGGCTCAGGGTCAGTCAGTCCACTACCTTGGCGCCGTTGGCCTTGAACTCGGACTCGGAAGCCCGCTCCGCCCAGAGATCGGAGTAGGCGCCCGCCTTGTCGGCGAGCTCCTTGCCCGCCGCCATGGCCGCAGTGTGCGACCTGTAGAAGCCCATGCGCACCCTGAAATAATTCGATCCGTTTTGGGAAAATTCGGTCAGGTAGAAGTTGCCGCCTCCCCCCAAGGCCTTGATGCGGTCGAGGATCTGTTGGGCCTCGGGTCTGGTCTTGATCAACGAGGCGAAGGTGACGGTCCAGGCCGCGGAAGCGGCCTCTTCCGTTGCCGCCGCCGCTCCGGAAGAGGAGGAGGGCGTAGGCGTCGAAGCTACGGGGGCGGAGGGTCCCGCTGGGGCGGACGAAGCCGCGGGCGCGGGCGCGGGAGCGGCAACGGTCCGCGAGGCAGTCGTCGTCCTGGGCGATGAGGCGGCGGCTGCGGTATCCGAAGGCGTCGCCGAAGGACTGGCCGCAGGCGTTGGCGAAGACGCGGCTCTCGACGAAGGCGTCGACGTGCCGGTGGTCGTCGTCTGAGCCGCAGACGCCGATGAAGCCGCAGCTCTCTGCGAAGCCGCAGGCTCGGATGGAGCCGCGGCTCTCTGCGAAGCCGCAGGCTCGGATGGAGCCGCTACTCTCGGCGAAGCCGCAGGCTCGGATGGAGCCGCAGTTCTCGATGAAGACGCAGGCGACTCCGAAGCGGCGGCGGTCGCCGAGCGGGCCGCAGGCGGCGAAACCGCATCGGTCGCCGCCGAGGCCGGGGAAGCCGCGTCCGCCTCAGCTCCCGCAGGGGAGGCCGATCCGATTTCGGGGCCGTCCGCGTTTTCCGCGGAGGGCGCCTCGACCGCCGCCGTGTCCGATCTGCTTGGCTGAGGCACTACCCGAGGCCGGTCAGGTGCGTCGGGGACCGCAGGCAACGGCGCGATGCCCGGTGCGCTGCCCAGAGCCGCCGGAGCCGAAGGCTCAGCCCGTGCGGCTTCCGGGGCGGACTCCGCAGAGATGTCCGAGGCGTTTCCGGCATCGGCTTCAGGACCGGCCGGAACGATGACTGCCGCACCGGCAGTTCCAGACATGACCAGAGGGGTGCCATCGCCGCCAGGGTCGCCCAAGTTCGGGAGCGACACCTGAAGGCCTCCGGAAGTCCCCGAGACGATGCCCGTAGTGCCGTCGTCGGTCGGGGTGCCCTCGTCAGGCCCGGAAGACGTCGTCTCAGGTCCCTCGCCATCCGGCTGAGTCACGGGCGGGGGTTGTACGGGAGACGGCTCGAAGCCCATCCCGCCCCCTTGGCGGGGGCCAGATTCAAGCCGTGCGCCCGCGGCGGCTTCCCCCGCGCCGCGCGATGCTGCCTCATCGGCCCCCGAGTCTCGGGGGGATTGGGCGGCTTCGGCATCGGTCACATCCGCGATCGCGTCCTCCGCCCTGGCTCCCGTTGCGGCGTCCACGCCGGCAGGCTCGACGCCTTCCCGAACGCTTGCGGCGACCGTATCGTCAGGCCCCGTGGGATGAAGGGTCGGCGCGGACCTCGCGGGAACCGCGGCAGTCTGGACTGGCACCGCCGGAGGGGCGGGGGGCTGGTCGGTGGACTTCTTGTAGAGGTAAAGGATGGCTCCGACCAAAACCACAACCAGGCAGACGGAGACGATCTTTACCGCCGCTCCGGACTTCCCGGTGCTGGTGTACTCGGGTTCCGGGCCCAGATCCTCCTCGTACCAGTCCTCGTCGTCCCCGGAACCGCCGTCATCGTCGTCGCCGCCAACCAGGATAGGTTCGCGGTCTTCTCCGCCGTCTCGGCGATCTCGGTCGTCAGGGTCATATGCCATGGGGAGACCTCTGGAAAAGGGGATTTTACGGGCTCAAAGCCCCCTTGCCGCACCTGGGGCCCGGCAAGGCCGACTCCCGCTGATACGGAACGCCGGTCTGCCGCTGAGGCTTGCGGAGGCGGGCGCCGGAGCGGCACGCGGGGAGACGAAGCGAATACCGCCCCGCAGGGCGGGGCGCTTTCGGTCCGCGCGGAGGCGCGGGACGATTTCGAGCGGCGAGCGCGCCAGATTCGGAGGACGGACGCATCGGCGCACGAAAAGCCGCACACCCACGTTTCCGTCAAACGGGAAACGGCCTCGCCCAGCGGACGGACGCGTCCGCTTGAAAAATTCCCTCGCCACCGGGCGGCCCGGAGGCCTTAAGGGCAACGGAGATCAATCCATCGAATTCAAGCCCCATGCCACATGCCGCAGGGATTGCCCAGCTTCAGGCTCGGGTCCCCGCGCGGTGCCGGGCTTATCGGGAGCCGCCGGAACGGCCCGAGCGCCCGGAAGTGCTTGCCGCCGCCGGACGGGAGTCCCCGGAATCGGCGGCAACGGCATCGGACCCGGCGGCATCGCCGTCGGTCGCCTCAACATCGCCGTCGGACGCGGCTGCATCGCCGTCGGACGGGGCGACATCGCCGTCGGACGGGGCGGCATCGCCTGCGGTCGTCTCGGCATCGCCATCGGTCGTCTCGGCATCGCCGGCGGACGCGGCGGCATCGCCATCGGTCGTCTCGGCATCGCCGGCGGACGGGGCGCTACCGGCGGGCAGGAGCTCCTCGGAAGCCACGGTCCCGGCGGTCTCCGGTTCCGCGGGATCCCGGGTGTCCCCGGACCGGTCCGGGGGGGCGCCGGAGGCGGCGTCAATCTCGTAAATCCTGTAGCCGGCGAGGTAGGCCCGCGGGGTGCCGGGGAAGCGGAGCTCCAGCTCCGAGTAGGCCTGCCGGGCCTCCTGGTCCCTGCCCAAGGCGAGGAGGACCCTGGCGCGGGAGTTCAGGATCTCCAGGCGGAAGGCGCCCGAGGCCTGGTAGAAGACTGGGTCGGTCACGACCCTGCCGCCGGGGCCGATTAACGGGGCCTCCACCGCCTGCCAGGCCCTGTCGTAGTGTGACAGCGCGGAGTCCAGGTCCCCGGCCTGCTCGGCCAGGGAGCCTTGAAGGTTGTAGAGGATCGGCGCGAGTTTCCGCTCGGGCTCCTTCAGATCCGCGACCAGCGCGTCGGCGAGCTCACGTGCCTCGTCGAAGCGGCCCAAGGCAATGTAGGAGTCCACCATCGCGAAGGCGGCGAGGCGCCCGGCCTTGCCGTCGCCCCATTTCTCCCTCACGGCGGTCATGGACGCGAGGGTCTTGTCGGGATTGGCGGAATCGTAGGCCAGGTAATATTCGCTGGAGGCCTTATCGGTGCGCGACGAGGCGATGGCGAAGCCCGCCGCCACGCCCAGCGCGACAAGCACCAGCCCCAGGCCCCCCAGGAGGACCTTGCGGGTGTGTGTGAGGTAGAAGTTGTAAATCCGCTCTGAGGTGGTCAGAAATGCGTCCTTCTCCCTGAGAAGGTCCTTGAGGCGTACCTTGGTGCTCATTTACGTTCAATCCGATTGTGCGCTGGAGGCTTTGGTAGTGGTGCGTGGGTGCGGGAAAAGGACGCGGCTCAACCCGTCCGGCGGGACGGGAACACCGCTTCTGCGGGAAAATAGCCTAAAGCGCCGCAAATTGCAAGACGTATCGCGGCGAGCTGCGGGAGGTATCGGCATGATCGGCAAGAAAGGTGGCGGGAAAGGCATGACACGCGCGGGAAGGCCGAAGCGGGAGGCGGGAAAACGGCCCTGCGCGACCGCCCGAAGGACACCCGGCGGAAACACGCGGCACAAACGCCGGACTCGCCCGGAACGCCGGACTCGCCAGATACCCCGATATTACGGGCTCGCCCAGAGCGCCCGACTCGCCAGAAACCCCGAAATGCCGGACTCGTCCGGAAGGCCGGAGTTCCTGACGCGCCCGAAGGCGGGATAAGCGGGAAAAACGGCATTTAAGGCACGGCGAAAGGCAACATAGGCCCGAAAACGTTCCCGAAGGCGAGAAAAGGGGACACGGGCGCCCGGAAAAAGGGCCATGGACCTCCGAGAAAGGGCGATGAAGGCCCGAAAGGGCATCGGGAAACCGACTGCCCCAACCGTCAGTTCAGGTCGTCCGGTTCCCCGCCTTCGGCGTTTCTGGCCAGGGCCCTTGCGACCCCGCTCTCCACTGCCCTCTCGATCAGGCTGTAGAGCTCCTCCGGAGTCAGATCGGCCGCCTTCGACCGGACGGATCGCCCGTCCGGAGGCCGTACCCCGGGCCCAGCGGCGGGGACGTCCTCAGCCTCCAGGCCAAGGGCGGGGGGGACGGACGGCGGGTCCGGCGGCCCGTAGGGCCCAAGGGATGGGGCAGGACGGCCAAGGCCCGCCTCGTCTACGGGATCCGACGGATCCCCGAGGCCCAAGGGCTCGCCAGAGTCTAAGGGATCAGCGATACCGATCAGATCCCCCGGGTCCGCCTGGAGTTCCAGACCGACGGTATCTCCCTGATCCGCCGGGCCCTCCGGGGCATATGGCGCGGGAGAAGCCGGGGAAGGCCGGGTCGCCGCCGGGCGGCGTGCCGCGCCGCGTCCGGCGGAGGATGCCGAATAGCCGGATCTGATGGAAGCGCCCTCGGACGCGCGGTTAAGCGCCGGGGGCGGAACACCCGGGGAGAGCATCCGGTGGTCGACCCTGTCGGTGAGGAGGATGGTCCGGGTCTCCGGGGTCTGGGCCGAGACCCCGCGGGCGGGGACCGGGGGCCGGTAGGCCACGGTTGGGGCCTGGCCCGCCGGGCGGGCGGGAGCGGGCTCCGCCGGGACTGGCCGAAGCGGCATGGGCGGCACGCCCGCCGCAGGGCCGCGCGGGGAATCCTTAACGGCCGACGGCGGCGGGACCGAGGCGGAATGGGGGGCCGACGCGGACGGCGGGGAGACGGCCGCAGGGACAGCCCGGTCGGAAGGCCGCTGGCCGGGCGGCGTCAGGGACGCAAGCCCCCGGCCGACGGCGGTCGGATCAGAGTCAGGATCGGGGCTCATGACGGGGCCGCGACCCGCGCCGGGGACGTAATCGGGACCAGGGGCGGGTCCGGCTCCGTAGACGCCACGCGGCCCGGAGCCCGCCTGGCCTCGCCGCGCAGCGAGAGGCGCGGTCCGGGCGGCGCGGGGAGCGGGCCCTTGCGCCCCCTCGAAGCTCCCCAGCACCTCGTCCATGTCCCTCAGGATGTCGTCCGGCGAGTCGCCGTCGAAGAGCGGGCCCTGCGGATCGCGACCTGAGGCCCGCGTCAGGGAGTCCGCAACGGGGGAGGGCACGTCGGTGAAGCCGGCGTGGTCGCCCGGCCCCGGCCGACCGGCATTCCCGACCGCTTCCCCGTAGCCGCCTCCGTCCGCGAGCTCCCCCAGGATCTCCAGAGGCTCCTGCTCGGAGTCGTAGTCCGGGGGGCCGGGGTCGTCCAGCCCCAGATCGCGCGGGCCCCGGGCATAGCCGGAAGGCAAGGGCCCGGCAGACCCGGACGAGGCGCCCGGAGCTACGGAGCGGCCCGCCGGGCCGCCCAGCTCCAGATGCGCCTCATCGAGCGGCTCAACCACGTCGTCGTCCTCGGGGAAGAGCTCCTCCAGGGGCTCGCCGTCATCGGGGTAAGGGGTCAGGACCGTGTCGGGATCAACCGCGACCTCCGCCGGGTAGTCCGGGCCGGTGTCCAGGGAGGAGTCCAGGGATGGATCCAGGATGGGGTCCAAAAGGGCCTCCAAAGGCTCGTCGCCTCCGTCCTCCGCGTCGTCGAAGCCGTCCGAGCCGGCCGATCCTGCCGATCTGAGCTCTCTCGAAGGCGCCGCCACCGGTCCTCGCCCCGCCAGGGACGCGCCGATGCCCCTCAGGCCCGCGAGGGGGGCCTCGGGATCGGCCGGTCCGGGTCTTCTGCGTCCGTAGTCCATGTCAGGCCTTTCGCCGGGAGGTCCCCTGAGGGCCGCCCTGGCCGCCCGCGCCGGGGGGGCCGGGCATCGGGGCCGCTTGCGGGCCCGTATGAGCTTCGGTCGCCGAACGCGACCGCGACATGCGTCAGATCGGATCCCGCGCCCTTGCGCTCGAAAGCCGGCAAGCGGCAGGATCTGGGCGGGGCCGGCGAAGCCCGGGCGGCCGTCGGCATCGGGATGGCCGTTGAAGGGCCTTGCGGGCCTCTGCAACGGTCGGGGCGTTAAAAGGCATCGCGGGCCCAGGCGCCGGTCGTACCGCCGAGGCGTCACGAGGGCCCCGACGCCAGCGGGATCGTTGAAGCGCGTTCCGGCGCGGACCGCCGAAAAGCTAGATTGTCTCCAGAGAGAAGCCTGCGGGCCGCTCCAGTCCGAAGATCCCTGGGGGAACGGCGAAACCCAGGCTCACTTCGGTGTAGCTGATGTCCAGGGCGCGGTTGCCGCCCTGGCGCCAGGCGGCCGAAAGCGAGTGCGGGAAGCTCCGCAGGGCGCCGCCCCGGTCGTCCCGGGCATTCTCCCGGAAGGGCCCGTAGCGGACCGTCAGTTCGGGGGAGTTCGCGGGGCCGCGCGAGACCGTCTGGAGCGTCTTCCCGGACGCCGAATTCCACGGCGGGGCACCCCTGAGCTGGACCCTCAGGGGGATCCCTCCTCCGGAAGGGTATGCCAGAAAGACGACCGTCCCCTCCGATTCGGGCAAGGGCGCCGCCGCCTCCGCCCGGACGGGCGGGAAGGGAAGCGAACCGGACAGCGCCGCCAAAAGCTCGGGGGGCTCCAGGGGTACCGGGACGAGGAGCCCGAGGGCCCCGTCGCGTGTGCTGCCCGTGAAGAAGGCCTTGCCGGGGTAGTCCGCGGCGGTGAGGCGGCCCTCTGAGGAGGCTATCCGGAAGGCCGGGGACCCGAAGGGGTCGAAGGCGGTGAAGAGGAACGACGCGGGCCGCTCGCAGACGAGCTCGAAGCGGAAAAAGCTGGATGAGTTGCCTGACCTGTAGGTGGCCTCCCCCCGCATGGCGAAGGTGCGGAGATCCTCCCCGTCTTCCCAGAGCGCCGTGGCGAGATCCTCGGCCTTGAGGTTCTCGGCGGGAACCCGGGTAGGGTCGATCCGGCCTGCGGTGCAGCCTGCCGCGAGCGCGAGGGCGGCGGCCAGGGCCGCGACCAGCATCTGCCTTGTCCCCCTGGCCGCTGGCTGGGCCCGTCTGGCGCCCGTGTCCGGCGCCCGCAACAGACCGGGCGCGGGCAGCAGGGCAAACGCAGACCGCTGTTCCGGCGCGGTCTGCGGGCCGCAGGCTACGGCGGTCTGAAGGCCTCGGGGCGCGGCAGGTCGCATGTATGGGGAGGCGGAGGGTCGCACGTCGGGGGCAGTAACGGGCCGCAGATCGCGGGCGGCGGCCGGCCGCCTAGCGGGGGAGGAGCTCGCGCATCTTCTCATCTATCGTCTCCGGGCGCTCGTGGCCCTTCTCGAGGGCGGTCGCGTACGCGCCCCTGGCCTCGGCAGGACGCCCGGCGCGGGCCAGGGCGTCTCCCAGGTGCTCCATGATGACGGGATCCTGCCCCGAGACATGGGCCGCCCTCTCCAGGAGCGGCAGGGCCTTGGCATCGTCCTTCATGCGGTAGTAGACCCAACCCAGAGTGTCTAGGTAATAGCCGTTGTCGGGCCTGAGGTTATTGGCCCTCAAGGCCAGGGTCAGGGCCTCCTTGAGGTTCCTGCCCTCCTCGGCCCAAGTGTAGGCCAGATAGTTCAGGGCCTCCGAGAACTCCGGATCCAGCTCCACGGCGCGGGCCATGGCCGCCAGGCACTCGGAGCGGCGGCCCACGGCGTCCTCGGCCGCGCCCAGGCTGAACTGGAGCTCGGCGGAGTCCGGGAAGAGCTTCACGCCGTCCCGGTACAGGGCGAGGGCCTCCTGGACGCGGGAGTCTTCCTCCATGATGCGCCCGGTGGCGACCAGGAGCATCGGCGCTCCCGGATGGCTTCTCCTGGCCTCTGCCAGCATGGCCAGGGCCTCGACGCGGCGGCCGTCCTTGGACATGAGGGACGCGAGGTACAGGGTCGCGTCCACGAACTCCTCGCTCTGGTAGGGGATCCTCAGGAGATTCTCCATCGCCTGCCGGGACTGGCCCGTCTCCGCCTGGGTCACGGCCAGGAGGTAGCGGGCCCGGGTGTTTTCGGGATCGCGGCGCAAGGCCCCCGAGAACTCCGCCGCCGCCCGCTCCCAGAGGCTGTCCTCCAGGAACATGAGCCCGATGGTGACCCCCGCGTCCTCGGCCCCGAGCTGCAGCCCCGAGACTTCCTCTATGAGCGCCACCGCCTCCCGACGCTTGCCGGTCTTGGCAAGGATACGGGAGAGCCTCGCCTTCGCCATGTCGATGTCGGGGCGGTAGCGGATGATCTGGCGGTAGTTGCGCTCGGCCGCCTTGAGGTTGCCGTCCTGCTCGTTCAGGAGGGCCAGCTCCACTATGCTCTCCACGAAGTCCGGCCGCTTCAGGACCGACCTCTCGAAGTGCCTCAGCGCCTCCTTGCCGTCGCCGCGGCGAAGGGCCACTCGCCCCAGGAAATAGTCAGGGAGGTGGGAGCCGGGCGTGAGCGCCCCCAGCCGCGAGAAGGCGGCCGACGCCTCGTCCAGGCGCCCGCTCTCGGCGTACATGGCCCCAAGGAAGGAGACCGCCTCCTCGTTGGTGGGCTCCAGCTTCAGAGCCTCAAGGTAGTTCTCCTCCGCCTTCTGCCACTGGCCGGAAACGGAGGCCAGGTACCCCGCGAACAGCCTGGGTTCCGGGTCCTCCGGGCGCATGGCCGCGGCCCGGTCCACGAAGCCGGAGGCCTCTTCCAGGCGGCCGTTCCTGGCCAGCATCTTGGCGGTCTCCAGCTCCAGGTAGTAGGGGCCCCCGGCCTCGTGGGCGGCCCGCTTCATGGAGCCCACCGCCCGGTCGTCCTGTCGGGCTAGCTCCTCGTACTGGGCCTTCAGGAAATAGTAGTAGCTCCGGACGGCGGCGGCCCCGTTCCCGCTCGCTGCGGCGCAGGAGGCCAGGAGAGCGGCGGAGAGGGCCAGAGCGGCGAGCGCCGGGGCCAGAAGGGCGCGCCCGCCCGCGACGGGCCCGGCACCCAGCACCGGGCGGCGGGCGGCGGGCGCCGGGCGCGCGCAAGGGACGCTCCGGGTCTCGGGCCCCGGGGAAGACTTGTGAGTTGTGGGCATATGGCGTCGACCCAGAAGGGGATTATTCGGAAAGGGAGAGTTCCGGGAGCTCTTTTAAAAGGTATGCGTGGATCTTCTTCTTGAGCCTCTCCTCCAGCTGACGGACCCGCTCGCGGCTGACCCCGAACTCCTCGCCTATCTCCTGAAGGGTGACGGGCTCCTCGGCCAGGAGCCTCTTTTCCAGGATCCTGCGCTCGCGGTCGTCCAGGGTCTTCTTGAGCCGGCCCAGGCGGTCCTTCACGAGGCTCCGTATCTGGGCGTCCGCCAGGATGCTGTCCGCCCCCTCGCCGGGGGCCTGGAGCATGCTCACCTGGGTATCGTCCTTGTCCTCGCCCAGCCGCGCGTCCAGGGACACCTCCCTGCCGGAGGAGAGCCGCGCGTCCATCTCCTCCACCTCGCTCACGGGCACGTTCAGCCGCTCGGCCAAAAGCTCCGGCACGGGCTCGAAGCCCTCCCGGACGAGCTGGTCCTGGGCCTTCTTGAGGTTGTAGAAGAGCTTGCGCTGGACCTGCGTCGTCCCCACCTTGACCAGGCGCCAGTTGTCCATGATGTACTTGAGGATGTAGGCGCGGATCCAGTAGGAGGCGTAGTAGCTGAACTTGGCGTTCTTGGAGGGGTCGAACTTCACGAGCGCCTGGAGGAGGCCCATGTTCCCCTCCTGGATGAGATCCTGGAGGTTGTTGAGCCAGGAGCTCTGGTACTCCATGGCGAGCTTCACGACCAGCCGCAGGTTGGCGGTTACGAGGCGCCTGCCGGCCTCGGGGTTGCCGGTCCGGATGTACTCCCTGACCAAGGCCTTCTCCTCTTCGGGGGCCAGAATCTTGAACGAGCGGATCTCGTTCAGGTACGCCCGGAGCGAGTCGCGGCCCTCAGGGGACGCCGCGGCGCCCCCGCCCCTCCAGGGCGCGGGGGTCTTGGCATGGGGGTCCTCGGCGGGCACGGGAAGGTTGGCGGCCCCGTAGCCGCCCTCACTCTCCCCGCCCATGGCCTCCAGGGCGTACGGTTCCTCCCCGTCCTCCGGGATTTCGGGGACATCCGAATCTTGCGAGCCAGGATCCGGGTTGTCCGACTCTGGCTCGTCCGGATCCGGGACGTCCGGATCCGGCGCGTCCCGATCCGGGACGCCCTGA
The DNA here is from genome assembly GCA_031263485.1 of Deltaproteobacteria bacterium. Taxonomy (GTDB): domain Bacteria; phylum Desulfobacterota; class Desulfarculia; order Adiutricales; family Adiutricaceae; genus JAIRZX01. The sequence goes on from JAISFS010000119.1 coordinate 27,295, forward strand.
TCCTGGACGCCGGAGGGTGTCTGGGCCGACTTGCGCTCAACGTACCCGATGCCGCTGTCTTCCTCCAAGGGCTGTGCCTCGCGTGACGCCCGCCACGGCGGGCCCGGAATAGAGAAAAGCCGTCCCCGGGGCGGCCTGTGACAGTCCGGGGCGGCCAGTCTGGACGACCGGGCTGGCGGGCGCCAATCCGGCATGGGGAAGGGCGGCGGACACCTCCTGGAACTGCGGCCCGGGCCGTCCGGCGCGGAGGCCTGCCGCGAGACGCGGCGACCCCCGGCGGACGCCGGGAAAGTCGGGACCCTGGTCCACAAAAATATATACCCGGGCCGGGCGCTTGTCAAACTGCGTCCCGAGGGCGCGAACCCCGCTCCGGACGCCCCGGGGGCCGCGCCCGCGTCCGGGGCGAACCGTGCGCCTTTGCCCCGGGCGGACCGTGCCCCATCGCCCCGGGCGGCGTCTCGGGGAGATGACATCGGGGAAGCTCTGGTGCGGGGGGCAAGGTAAGGAGGGCGATGCCCGGGAACTTGAAGGCGCAGTGAAGGTCTCCCCGTTAGGCCTGGCCGTCGCGGCCCCCCCGAGCGCCCGAACTGGAGTCGCGGGGCTCCGAGGCAAGTGGCCGGCCGGACTCGGCCGCCGATGACTACGACTCCTGAAATCACGGCAGTCCAAGATAGAGCAGATGGGACTCCGGGGCTTCCGGTCGCCTTCAGGGGCAGAGGAGCATCGGTGAGGTGGAGAGGGGTTTGTGCCGGAGGCGATTTCTTGGTATCATGGCAGATTAATAGGACTGAGGTCTGTGAAAAAAGCCCCTCCGAGCCTGAAGAGAAGGGCAAAATCACACGCCTGTCAATCAGGCCGGACTTCATGTCGGATTGGGCGAAATATCGCCTCTGCGGTCAATCCAGGTGCGCCAGGGGCATCCCTTGAATGGAAAGGCGTGTTGTCTCCGTGAAGTCCAATTCATACTTTTTACACATACATCAGGACTGGATGCCTGACGGACCGGAACGCCGAAGACCTCCGTGTTCGCACCGATGTCCTGATCGTTACGCGGGCACCGTCCGCTAAGGAGCAGCCTGAACGGCCCATGACGACTCTGCGCCGGATGTCGACATGGCTTATGTCCGCAAGGCCTTATCGGTGCCCTCGATATCGCGACACCAGATGACCTGGCCGCCGAAATCAGACGGGGGCTTGAGAAATTTCGGAGAATTGGATGATTGAACAAGTCACGACATTTCAGTGGGCCATCGCCATAATCGTTACGGTCATTATGGGGTTTATGACGATTATCCTCAGTGGCATGTCCAAAAGCCTGGTCAAGATAGGCGACAGGCTATCCGGGGTCGAAACCAAGGTGGCCGGGCTAGAAACCAGGATGGACGGGTTCGATAGCAGGATGAACGGGTTTGAATCCCGGATGAACGGGTTTGAAGCCAAGCTGGAAAAATTGTCTTCGGCCATCGTAGATTTGCGGGTGGACTTCGGAATTTTGTTGGGTTCCCTTAACGGCCCCCTGGCTTTTTCCGCAGTCCCCAGACGACTACTTACATCAGATAATACTGCGGACAGTAGCCTCCCCGACCAGGGCTCCCCGGCGGACGCCGGACATCATGAGCCCCGTCCAGAGTAACCTCCGTTCCGCCTTGCCCTGCATCCTGACAAAGAGCGCATTCCGGCATCCCGATTGACCGCCGTTGGCAATGCCTCGCAGGAAGCGCCTCCGAGCCAAGCTACGGCCCGAAGCCCCAAGGGCTCTCCACCGCTCAGTCCGGTCACCTCGCCGCAGACAATGGATAGTCGCCGGAGACCTCGGCCCCAAGGGCCCTGCCGAATGCCGCCGATGCGGCCCACGATTCCGACCCCCTTGCCGGGCACCTCTCGGGCGCCGTGACTGTGAAGACTGGGTCCCCGCAGGATCCTATACGCACGGGTCCCTTCCAAGTCGCAGGAGAACGCGCGCTCTGCCGCCCCTTCGGGGTCCCTTTCAGTATCCCTTGGAGGGGGGCCCTCCGCTTTAGCACCTGGCCAAGAACACCTCCCCAGCGTTGCGGCTTGGCCGTCCAGGAACATGAGGCGACCTCCCGGATACCCGGCGGCCTTCCGCTGAACTGGCTGGCAACCCGCCTTCCCGGTCGTGGTGCCCGTTCCGTTGCCATAAACAGAGACATTGCCAGGGACCGTTTCCCAGAGAGCGACCGGAACCCCAAGAAGGGCCAAAAACCAAAAACACGATGAGGATCCGCGCCAGGCAAACTGGTTGCCACTTATGCATGAAATGCCGAAGGTTCCATGGAACCTGCACGGATAGCATAGCCCGTCTCACATTTTGACTGTTGACAGCCGCGGACATATTCTTGTCTGATGATACCTGGCAACGCCAGACTGCCATCGTGAACGGACACCGGATTGGCGATTCATGACGTTACCGTATCAAGTCGGCGAAGAACTCATGTCGAAGAGCCGGTTGAGGTGAGGCGGCGGTGGTCCAATCAGTCCGACTGGGAAGTCATGCCCCTATAATTGGCGCGTTTTGCCAACAATTAAGGCTCCCTGAGGCCAATGACCAGTGGGCGTTGCGTCTGCCTCGGGTTGCCGTTCCTGCTTATAACGGATCCGTCATTTATGCAAAGCGAGGGAAATCATCGCGCAAACTGAATTCTTTCTTGATAAATTATACTCATCATGTCAGACAGATTGTTGTAAGATTTCGGCATGCCTTTACCACGGCATCGGAAATGCATCGGAAATGCCGACTGGCCCCGCCGGAGGAAATTCAATTATCATGGCCTTCAAATCCCTTTAACTTAATCGCGGGAACCTTACGATCATGGGAATCCCGTTTCCCGATCTTGCAACTCTGGAAAGCATGGCATCGATAATCGTCAGTCAGATGCACGAAGGTATCGAGCCTGCCCCCTGGATGATCGAGCTTATGCGGGACTACTGTGTCGGAGATATTTCCATGGCTGATGTTATCAAAGCGCCGTAAAAGATTTTCAATGTATAAAAACAAATAGAATAAGACGATCCAGACGGCATATACACCGATCCGGAAACTGGAGCCTGCGCAATCTGGCGCGTATTACCGGCAAAGCATCTCTTGCCTCCACCGAAGCTATTATTTCAGCTCTAAGAACCAAAAAACTCAAAAAAAATCCAATGCCAATCAAGGATATCTCGTCCCTGTTCGCCATTCACAAATACCTGTTTCAGGAGCTGTACGCCTGGGCCGGAGAAAGACGCAAAGTCGAAATTTTTAAGGGCGGCATGCAATTTTCTTCCCTCTACGCGTTTCAATATAGCTGTCGCACATATAAACTCGCTGTTACCCAAATCCAGACTTATCCGCAACGAAAATCGGAACGGTCTGTCGGACTAACTTGCCGTCATTCTGGACAACGCCAATCATCTTCATGCTTTCCGCGAAGGAAACGGACGGGCGCAGAGGAGTTCATTCGTGCGCTAGCTCTCGAAAAGGGCTGGACGCTCAATATGTCTCCGGCCGAAAACCATGACGCTTATCGGAAATATTGTGAAGGTACCGCTAGCTTAAACACCAAAATTCTTTGCAGAAACAATGGCCGAAAATATGACCTCACTCAAATAAACAGAATAACTATCGGCTCCACCACGTGAATGTTTTAGACCCCGGTTTTGATTTTATCGCCTGCCCTTATACGATATGATGACGCCACCGTAACAAGTCGACGAGGGATTCATGATGAAGAGCCGGATGGGGCGGCGGCGGTCCAATCAGCCCGACTGGGCAGTCAGGCCTCAATACCTGGTACGTTTTGCCTTCCATTCAATCTCCCTAAGGCTAATGACCAGGGGCCGATGCCTGCCTGGGGTTGCCGTGCCGATTTATTACGGTTCCGTCATATGATGAGATTCTTGAAAAACCCTGTAAAAAATTACTACATACTCGGCTCACCATAATCTGTTCCCGTTAACCGCAGCAAACCCGAATAGTGAACAGACACCTCGTCATGTCTCACCCGGAACCGCCAGCAAGTCGTTTACGGACGGAGATCCATACGCGATGGTCGGTTCATAGGGTTCATCCATGCCCCTTTCCTGGATGAAGAAAGGACGTTTCCCCGCCATGCCGAAGTCATCGGACTCGCGGTCAAGGTCTTCGCCTGTGGCATTCGTTTCCAGACTTCTCGCTAGCACACCGCCAGGCGAATCCCAGGCTCCCCACCGAGATTGGCTTGCCCATATTGCTCCCTAATCCTCCGGTTGCTCAGGTACAAACGACTGTACCTCAACAATCCCGGAATCCCGGTTCCCGATCCGATCCGATCCGATCCCGGATTCCGGAACCCGTATCCCGTATCCCGTATTCCGGATCCCGGATCCCGGATCCCGGATCCCGGTTACGCTGTTGACATTAATACCGGAATATCGTATCATTAAGTAAGGAGATGTGTGTAAAGCGGATATCGGTGAAGATCCGTTGACGGAGGTGAATCCCATGCATCAGGAATTGCCCTCGCTTCCCGTTGGTGAGTCTGATTTTCAAAATCTGAGGCAAGAACAGCAACTCTACGTTGACAAGACGGCATATCTCCCTATGTTGCGGAAGGCTGGCAAGTTCGTCTTCTGCTCCCGGCCCCGCCGTTTCGGCAAGTCGCTGACGGTCAGCGCCTTGGACGCCTTCCACTCTGGGAGGACGGAACTTTTCCAGGGACTCGCGGCACGGGAGCATATGGAATCCCCTCTTTTCGTCCCCCGACCGGTCATCAGACTGGACATGAGCGGACCGGCGGATAGCGACAGCAAAGCGCTTTTGGAAGAAGAAATCATGGATCTTCTTGGAAAAAACGCCAAACGACACGGGGTATCCGTTAGGGGCTCAAGTTCTGCGAAGGCATTTTCTTCTCTCATTGAGGATGTCCACGAGGCGACAGGCCAAACGGTCGTCCTCCTGATCGACGAATATGATGCCCCGATCATCAAGCTTATAGAGAGGGAACCTCTTGTATACGATGAACATCTGCTTGCCGTGACGCGGAAGGCCATTCGCGCTTTTTATTCCAAGATCAAATTCGCCGCTGCACACATCGATTTCGCCTTCATCACAGGAGTCACCAAATTTTCAGGGATGGGGCTGTTTTCCCTCCTCAATAACCTGACCGACATCTCGCTCAGGCGGAAATTCGGCTCATTTATGGGGTACACCCAGGAGGAGGTGGAGAGCTATTTTCGTCCCTTCTTAAAAATAATCTCAAACGAACTCGGAAAGGGCGAAAACGAGGTGCTGGCGGAAATCCGCGAATATTACGACGGCTTTTCCTTCGACGGGACAACGAGGTTGTACAACCCGTTTTCCCTGCTCTCTTTCCTCGGTGACATGCTGGACTTCCCGGAAACGGAATTCACAAACTATTGGATGAAATCCGGCTCCAACACCCTCGTCAGGAAATTCCTGAAGGACGAGGCCCTCACTGCGGAACAGTTCCAGGGCATGGTGGTGAACAGACAATTCGCGAGTGATCCCGGGGAAATAGACAAGACTTCCCCGGCAGGATTTCTCTATCAGGCAGGTTACCTGACGCTCAGGGCCACAAGCGATAACCAGTATACCCTTGACTACCCCAACAGCGAGGTTCGCTCTGCCTTTTCAACCCTGTTCCTTGAAAACATCGTCCCTTCATCCTTCTGGAACAGCATCAGCGGGTTAGGTCTGGAGCTGAGACGGCACCTCTCCAAAGGGGACGTGCCCGGTATCGTCGGTGACATGTACCGGCTTTTCGTCGGCATAATCTACACCGATCACTTGGACGCCACCCGCAAGCCACGAGGCGGAAACAAGGGCGAAGGAGTCCAGGCATCGGCGGGCACGGAAGTGGCCGTTGACGAGGACAAGGACAAGGACAAGGACAAGGATAAGGAACGAAAGCAGGTGGCGGCTCTTGTCGAGAAACTTCTCGAGCAAAGAGGCGAGAGTTTCTACCGCTCCGTCCTGCATGCCGCCCTGTGGACGGCCGGTGCCAAGGTGACGGCAGAGAAGCGCGAGAACCTCGGCCGTCTGGACCTGGAGGTTGACTGCGGGGCTTTGACCTACGTCATCGAGCTGAAGATTGTAAAAAATGCCCGCGGCGGATCTGCGGCGGCAAAAGCAGGTATGGCCCAGATGCTCGGTAAAGGCTACGGCCTCAGCTCCCTCAGGCCCATCCGCGTGTCGCTGGCAATCGGCAAGGCGGAAAGGAACATCGTGGCCTGTCGCTTCAAGGGGGACGGGGAGGAAACGGTCGTCAAGATCAGAGGGAGCGAAAAGCCCGCGTCTTCACATGGGGACAGTCGTGCCAAACGGGCCACTGCCTCTCCCAAGCCGAGGACCGGCCCTAAACCAAAGTAAACCGTAAGACCGGCCCCTTTGCCGGACAACAAGACGGCCCGACCCCGGCTAAGTCGGCTCATTCGTAGGCGTAAAGCTTCTCGGCCAGAAGGTCCATGGTGTCGCTGGAAAGCACTTTCATGGCGGTATTGGTGAGGAGGGCCCCCGAGATGTCCCTGACGGGATCCGCGAACCACCTGTGGCCGTAGACCCCGCTCCAGGCGACGGTGCCTGGGGAGTAGGGCCCCTTCACGGGGGCCTTCAGATAGGCCCAGCCTCCCCCGAAGCCGTCGCCGGAGTCCGACTCGAGAGGCGCGATGGCGTCCGAGACGAACCATCTGTCGATCTCCGTCCCGTCGGCCAGCGCCATCACCGCAACTGTCAGCCTCGAGACGTCCCTTGCGGAGGAGACCATGCCGCAACCGCCCGAGGGCCAGACCTCGGGGTCCAGAGCCCGGCCCGGTGAGAACTCGAATGTCTTGCCGCCGCCCAAGGGGTAGACCTCGGGGTCCCTCATGGGCCTCTTGCCGCCGCGACCGATCACATAAGGAGGGGCCAACCGGGAGACGTCTTTGGCGTGGAAGGCCGTGTCCTCGAGCCCCAGCGGCCCGGTCACGAGCTCCCGCATGAGGTTCTGGAGAGGTTCCCCCGACGCCGCGGCCATGACCGCGCCCATCACGTCCGCCGAAAGCGAGTAGCTCCAGGCCGAGCCGGGCTTGGAGAGGAGCGGGACCGAGGCCAGGCGGCGCATCTCCTCACCGATGGATAGCCCCTCGTCCCGAGCGCAGCCGTCCGATACGCCCCCCCTGTGGAGAGGGCCCTCAACCGTTTCCTGGAAGCCGTAGCTCACCCCCGAGGTGTGCGTCAGGAGCTGGCGCAGGGTTATCTCGGGCGTCTGGCCGTCCGGGGTCTTGGGCATGAAGCCGGGGAGGTATTTCGTCACCGGGTCGTCCAGCGCCATCCGCCCGTCCGCTATCATGCGGGCCGCCAGGACCGAAGTGAAGGCCTTGGAGACGGAGGAGAGCCGGAACAGCGCGTCCGGGCGCATGGGCTCGCCAGCCTCCATGTCGAAGCTCCCGGAGGCGATCTCCACTATCTCTGATCCGACGCGCCCCACGAAGACCGCCCCGACGAATTCGCCGGCGGCGATCTTGGAGTCCAGGATCCCCTGGAGGGAAGCGGCCAGATGTTCCCTGGCTTCCGTGCTCTCGGCCGGCTGGGCGCCCAGGCGGCCCGGCGCCCCAATAGCGACGGCCAGCGCCGCCGCGCAGGCCGCAAAGGCGGCAAGGGGACCGGGAAGCCCCCCCCGAAGGCGCACGAGGCCCGAGTCAGGGCGGGAAAGGCTTGATGACGGCGGGACGGCCCGACCCGAGGTCGGGCCGGAGGGGACGCTTATCGGCATGGTTTTCCATCCTTTATCATAGGGAGTCAGGCAGACGGATTCGCGTACCGCGGCAACCGACCGGGGGGCATGAAGGCAAGCCCGGCCCGGGCCAGCGGCGGCGAACGGTAACGCGATGGACCATTGTAGCACTGCCGCCGCCGAGGGTCAGCCTCGCGAACGGTCACGCCTTGATGACTGGCCGTTATCCCTGTCCCTCCCGCTTGCCCCTCCCCTTCATCCCCTGCCCCATCCCTCTCGCTTGCCCATCCCGCCTTTTCTCCCCTGCCCCGTCCCTCTCGCTTGCCCATCCCGCCTTTCCTCCCCTGCCCCGTCCCTCTCGCTTGCCATCCCGCCTTTCCTCCCCTGCCCTCCCGTCCGCGCACAGCCCCCCCGGCGCCTGCGAAACGCCTTCCCATGCCAAGGCCTCCGATGCCTTAGAGGATCCGCCTGCTCTCCGCCCCGCAATCCGCCGCCCATCTCTGGCGATTCTCCCCTCCGAAGGCGACGTTCAGACGAATCCGACGGCAACCTCCTTGCAAGAATTCCTGAAGACGGGAAACGTCCCACGAAGGAAAGCCGCCGGTGAACGCGAGATTTGCGGAAATTTTCAGTAAACTTCGCCTGTAGTTCACCCGAAGCTTCGCCTGAGATTTCACCTGAAGCGCGACCGAACACGCCTTAAAAATGAGCCGAAACCTTCACAGGCGTCCGTGCCCGTTCACGTGGAGGATTTTGTCATGCGGGCGAGGCGTTCCGCGCGGGCTGTCCGGGAATTCCGCAACCGAGCTTCAGGAATCTCCGCCAATCAGTTCCCGCGGATTCCGCGACGCGCGTCCCGGTTTCCCCCTCGTGTCACGGGAACCTCCCTGCAAGGTTCACGGAGGTTTTCCGGAAGCGTCAGCCGAGTTACTCCGGAAGCGTCCCGGGAGGGCCGCACCCGGACGTTCCCGCGCGTTCACCCGCGTTCACGCTGTCGCTTCGTCCAGTCACCGCCGCATTGACGCCGGCAAGGGCGGTTTCAGGAATCCCCGGGCACGCGGCAAAGCCACGCACAACGGGGAGCCCGGAGGCATGTCCGCCCCGGTCCCGCAAGAAGCCTTGAGGCCGGTTTTCGCTCCGAGCTGGAGCCTCACCCGGGGGAAGATGGAAAAAATCCGAAAGAAGTTAAAGTCCCCTGGAAAAATGACGATAAGAGTCTTGAGGATGGCTGAAGGGCTTTCAAGCATTCCTCAAGTCCGCAATCGTCTCAAGGGGGCTCATCATGGGACTCGTCCTGAACCACAACATGCCGGCGCTGTACGCCTCGAACATGCTCGGCAAGAACTACGCCCGCCTCGCCACCAACACGGCGAGGCTCTCCTCGGGCCTGAAGATAAACGGCCCGGGCGACGACCCGGCCGGGTACGGCGTCCGCGAGATGATGCGGACCGAGCTCGACGTTAACGGGCAGGGGATCAGGAACGTCGCCGACATGATAAGCCTCATGCACACCGCCGAAGGGGCGATGGCCGTCATAGACGAGAAGTTGGTTAGGATGAAGGAGCTGGCCGAGCAGGCCGCCACCGGGACCTACACGACCCTCCAGCGGGACATCATCAACTCCGAGTACCAGCTGATGGCGGCGGAGATCGACCGCATCGCGAACGCCACCGAGTACAACGGTGTGAAGCTCCTGAACGGCAGCATCAACTCCCTCCATCGCGGCCAGGGCCTCAAGGTCCACTTCGGGATGCGCGACAGCATAGCCGAGGACTACTACTTCATCCTCATCTGCGATCTGCGCGCCACCGCAGCGACCGGGCTCGCCATCGCCGGGGACGCCAAGAACGACATCTGGGCGACCACGGCATTGGAGGGATACGAGGGCGCGGGCGAATGCTGCGGGGGGGGCATCCCGTCCCTCACCCGTCCCGTCGAGGGCTGGGCCTCGGGCCAGATCTTCAGCTACGGCTACAACTGGGACCTGGGCGAGGACGAGGACACCGCGCTGAACCGCGGCCGCTACGTGGCGGGCGCCTACCAGATCCAGAGCGGGACCTCCCTGGAGAGGCTGATAGATTCCGTGAACCGCGGCACCCAGTCGCGGGTGAGGATCGACTTCAAGGACGACGCGACGGTCGACTCGCTGGTAGCCTACAGCGCCAACTCCAACGCCAACCGCATCTGCCTCGGGGACGAGATCTACTACGTGGGGAGCTACTCCATGAACCTCTCCGCCTGCGTGAACCCGGACGACTACAAGCTCTACTCCATGAGCTCTAGCTCGTATTCGATGCTCGTGGGCGCGGCCGAGGCCTTCGCGCTGACCGTGAACAACAGCAGCGACACCTACTGGGCGAAGGTCGAGGACTACGTCTACCGCGCCGGCTACAAGTCGGTCTACGTCTACTACCGCGAGGGGGGCGACAACGACGACGTGTTCGGCACCGACCAGCGCCTGGGGAACATCGTCGAGCGGCCCGGCTTCGCCTCCGCGATACTCTGGCACAACGACGAGACGGAACAGGACGGGCTGGACGGTGCCTGGTTCTGCAACGGAGGCGAGGCCTGGGGAACCCTCAAGGCCCAGCCCACGGGACTGGGCACCTGGTCGGTGAGGCTTGACGGCAGGGACACGGGCGACCAGAGGGACCTGTGGATCCTGAACGCCGGGTCCAGCTCCAGCGCGAACGCCTACGACCTGAACTTCTACCGCTACGGCGGCGCGAAGTTCGGCGGCCCGGCGCTGGTACCCAACTCCGGCAACTGGATCCGGGGCCTGAACCGCGAGACCTTCACGGAGATCCAGAACGCCTCCGACGGCGACTGGGCAGGGGCGGCCATCAGGACCCAGTCCACGGCCCAGGAGGCCCTGGAGGCCCTGGATCGGGCGATAGCCAAGAAGGACTTCTGCCGCGCGAGACTGGGCGCCTACATCAACCGACTGGAGAACACGCTCACCAACCGCGAGATCATGCTGGACACCACCCAGGCCGCGGAGAGCCGCATCTCGGACGTGGACATAGCTGTGGAGATGACCGACTTCGTACGCAACCAGGTACTGAGCCAGGCCGCGGTGTCGATCCTCTCCCAGGCCAACGCGCTGCCGGAGATGGCGATGTCGCTTTTAAACGGCTGACCTCAGGCCGCAGGATTTTCCCGGCGCGGGCGATGCCCGGCCCGCCGGACCCCTACTACCGTAAGGGACGGGGGGGCCCCTCCCCGCGAGGGGCAGGGCGGCGACCCGCCGCGCCGGACGGCCCGGCGAAGGCCTCGCCGAATGGCCCTACGAGGGCCTCACCGAGCGGCGAGGACCGCACCGAATGGCCCGGCGAGGGCCGCAACCGGCCGGGGACCCCAGGGCCGCCGGCCGCAGGGCCCCGCTCCGGGGAGCTATCGGAGGACACCATGATGATCATAAACGACGACCTCGACTCCATGTTCGACATAAGCGCCCTCCTGGCCGGCGTCCTGGACTTCCCCGGCTCGGCCGGCATGCCCCCCGACGTGGTGGAGGCGGTCCGCGCCGCCAAGAAGCAGATGGAGGACCTCCCCGGACTCATCGAGGACCTGAACCTCGCCTGGGACCGCTACACGGTGCTCGCGAGGACATTGGGCCGCATGAGCGAGCTCGCGGGCATCGCGGGGCGCGAGGAGGACATGCCGGACGAGGCGCGGCGCCTCATGGACGAGGAGTTCGGGGAACTCGCCCGCGTGGTCGCGAGCGAGGCCGGCCAGCACAATTTCCCAGGCACCAGCCTGTCGCTCGCGACCAGGCTCTCCGCCAGGGCCGCCGCCAAAGTGCTCTCGTACCTGGGCCCCGTGGTCGAGAACCTGGACCACGACCTCAAGGGCCAGAAATCCCTCCTCCTGGAGGCCATCGCCGAGACCGTCACATTCATGGGCATAATCGCCATGTGCTACCCGGACGCGGAAGGCATCGAGCCCTTGAAGCGCACCCTGGAGAAGGTGCGGCTCCCCCGGGACATCAACGGTCCCGTGACGATGGGCCCGACCATCCACTGACCCTTACGACGATTTCCCCAACGACCTAAAGCCCAAGTTCCTCCGCAGGCAAGCCGGCGGGCCCAGAACAGCCGGGCCCGCCGGCGGGGTAAACAAGCGGCCGCCTTGTCGGCCCGCGCGCGAATCCCGTTTTGCGGATTACATGGGACGATGGTACGAAGGGATTGGACGAGGCCTTGAACGACCAGAGCCCCGCCGCCTCGACTCGTGAGGCGACGCGGCGGGCGCCGATGGCGAAAAGGGCCCGGGCGGCTGCCCTTTTCCGGAAAGCCGCCGCAGCCTCCGCTCAAGGGAAATTTCGCCGGAATATTCCTGCCGCCGTTTTCACGCTGCGATCGTTTAAGGTGTTACTGGAAGTCCATTTATGGAAATCCGAAGGATCCTCCGCAGACGACGCCCGCAGGCACCGGAGATCGGAACGCGCGGGCGGGAAAGGCCCGAAACCGGTTTCGCCTGGAACGACAAGGCGGGGAGACGTCCCCCGCCGTCCGAGGACCGCTTGAGTCCCGCGCCATGGGGCGCCGACATAACCGGTCTTTGAGCAAGTATCGCGATCCTCCGCAGGAGGCGCCGGCGGGCCCCGAACAGCCGAGGCCCGCCGGCCGGGGTCCGGTCGCCCCGATCAGGCGCCGCCCCGCATGCGAAGGGATATCGCGCGCCCCTCCGGCCCAAGCCTGCGAGGGAACCGAAAACCCGGGCGCCGGGCCGCGAGGCCCCTGCCCGAAAGGAGAGCCTATAGCCCTGACGACTTCCGGCCTCCCTCTTCACCCTGAGCGGGAAGGCCGCCCCGACGAGACGACAGACACGCATCGGCCTCCGGAGGTAAGCCCCTTCCGGAGGAAGGCGGGGCCCCGGCGGGGGCCCCGCATTTTTTTCGCAACGAGTCCGGACCGCCGAGGAGCATACCTGAGACATCCCGTTTCCTGGACGGGAAGCGGACACGCCCGCCTCAAGCCGATCCCAGGATCGCGTCCGAAACCTGCTTGCCCTTTTCTCCCTGTACCCCGGCTGTCCCCCGCAAAACCGATAACGCCGCCGGAATCGCTGTTGACCGCCATACCGGCATGTCGTATCATGGAACATGGGTTTGGTTACCCAGCGGCTTTCGTGAAAAGCCGTGACAGGAGAAAAATTCCATGGCCCATGAATTGCCCGCGCTTCCGGTCGGCCTGCAACGTTTTGACGAATTAAGGCGCGACAACGCCCTCTACATCGATAAAACGATGTATCTCCCGATGTTGAGGAAAACGGGCAAGGTCGTCTTCTGCTCCCGGCCACGCCGCTTCGGCAAGTCGCTTACGATCCGCGCCTTGGACGCGTTCTACTCGGGCAGGACGGATCTTTTCCGGGGGCTCGCGGCGGAGGAGCATATGGAATCCCCCGCCTTCACCCCCAGACCGGTCATCAGACTGGACATGAGCGAACCGGCGGGCAGCGGCAGCAAGGCGATTCTGGAGGAGAAACTCGCGGAACTGCTCAAGGACAATGCCGAGCGGCACGGGGTATCCTTGAGGGGCTCCGATTCCTCAGGCGCCTTTTCTTTCCTGCTCAGGGACGTCCACAAGGCGACCGGCCAAACAGCCGTTGTCCTGATCGACGAATACGACGCGCCGATCATCAAGCAGCTCGAGAAGGATCCTCTCGTGTTCAACGAACTTCTGCTTGCCGAGACGCGGGATGTCATCCGTGATTTATATTCCAAGATCAAATCAGCCGATGATTTCATCGAGTTCGCCTTCATCACCGGGGTCACCAAATTTTCCGGGATGGGGCTGTTTTCCCTCCTCAACAACCTGACCGACATCTCCATAAGGAGAGATTTCGGGGCTTTCATGGGCTACAC
>JAISFS010000135.1 GCA_031263485.1 Deltaproteobacteria bacterium
CGTATCCGGGAGCGGCGCGCCCGGAAAACGGGGCAACCTGCCAATTTATTTTTAAGCTGCTTCGCCTCGGCGCGCAATATGTCCGGCATGGCCATATCGGAATCCCGGCATGGCATTTCCCCCTCCCCGTCCGGCGGCCGCATGCCCGGCCGTCGCCCCCCACCGCCTTGAGCCCACCAGACGCCGCGCCAATCCGCCCGGACGTCATGTGAAACCCTCGATGCGGGGAATCCGTTCGTTTGACTTCTTGCGAACGCATCATTTCAAGATGCATTTTTTGTGCATCATGACATTTTGCATACATCATATTGTGATGCTTCCTGAGATTTCATGCGCCGGGGTGTTGATGATCAACGGGAACGTTAAGAGGAACGCCACTAATTTATCATCACCAACAGATCTTTGCAAGGGGCATCGTTAATTTCCTCCCCGGAGGCATTTGAGGCATGGCAAACGGTGTCTCCGTCCAGCCTCCGGCGGCATAGCAGGTCCCTCCCGGTGTCGTCGCAGGCCCCTTCCCGCGTCATCGCGAGTCTCCTACCGGCGGGATGGTCGGCCTCGTGGCCGGCGTCGCCGACCTCCACGTAAGCCTCGCGCCGCGAACCGCTTCCCGCCGGGGGGCTCCTGGCCCCCCCGGCGGATAGCGGCAACGGCCATGTCAGCCGCACGGGACGAACCCGTCCGGGAGCGGCCCCATGATCAGCAGCTCGGTCTCGCCGATCCTCAGTCGCCAGGAGCTCTCCGCGTAGTAGGCCTCCTGGTGGGACATGTCGTAACGAAGCTGGAACCGGGCCGTGCCCGTGCCGTCGGTCATGATTTCCTGGCCTCCGGGGGGCAGGGCGACGCCATTCGCGAGGATGGCCGTGCCGGCGAGCGGCCTGCCCAGGTACGTGAAGGAGAACGCGCCCTGGTAGGTCTCGCAGGGGGCCATGCCGTAGTCCACCATGCCGAAGCCGGGGTTGAACATGTAGCGGGGTTCCAGGACCCAGTCCATCGCGAGGTTTCCGGGGTCGAGGTCAACGTCGAAGGAGACCCTGTTGGACGCGAGACCTCCCGCGGAGGCCGAGACCTCGATCGGGCCGACGGCCTTGAGGGACGCCAGGGAGGCAGTCACCTTCCCGCCCGGGCCGGTCGTTGCCGACTTCGGGAGCCCTTCCAGCTCGGAATCGGCGTAGGTGAAGCCGACCTGGACGCCCTGGGGAAGCGCCTTGCCGTTAAGGGCGAGGGCGAGTTCCGTGCTTCTCGCCTCGAAGAGCCCCAGACCGGTCCTGTCGGCGGAGAGGGAGAGCGTCCCCTTGAGTTCCACTCCGAAGCTCGCCGGCTGGGAGACGAGGCTGCCCAGCTTCGCGCTGACCTCGATGGGGCCCGTCGCCTTCAGGGCCTCCAGGGCGGCGGAGACGCTCCCCCCGTACGCCAGGGCGGTCGAGGCCGCGAGGCCCGAGAGTTCCGAGGCGTTGAAAATGAAGCTCACCGCCGTTCCCTCGGGGAGCGGCGAGCCGCGGTAGCTCAAATCCAGCCGGGTGTCCCTGGCCTCGAAGAGCCCCAGCGCGTCGCGGGAGGCGGTAAGCCCCAGGGTCCCCGTGAGCGTCACCGCGAAGGGCAGGGCGTTCGAGGCGCGGCCGCCGCTGTGCGCCCGGACGTGCAGCGGCCCCGAGGGTTTCAGGGCGGAAAGCCCGGGTACGGTTATCCGGCCAGAGCCGTCCGTCAGGAATGTCCCGGAGAGCCCGCCGAGGGATCCGCTCTCCGCGCCCTCGAGCGTCACCGGGGTCCCGGAGGGGAGCGGCGTTCCCCGGTAGCTCACCGTGAACACGGTACCGGTCGCTTCCAGGAACTCCAGGGAGTCCCGGTCGGCCGCGAGCTCCAGGCCTTGCGACAGGGCGACCGTGAACGAGACGCTGTTGGATCCGAGCTCCCCCAGGGTCGCCGAGAGCGGTATCGGCCCCAGCGACAGGGCCGTGAGATCCGCGGTCACGGTCCCGCCCGCGGCTACCGCGACCGAGGTGGCGAGTCCGGAAAGATCGCCCGCGGGGAACCCGAAGCCCGCCGCAGTCCCTTCGGGGAGCGCCGTGCCGCCGTAGGTGAGCGTCAGGACGGTACGCACGGCCTGGCCCAGCTCCAGGGTAGCGGTCGAGGCCTCGAGCCTGAGCTCCCCGTTCAGGGAGACCGCGAAGCCCAAGGCGTTGGAGTCCTGACCTCCGCTTGCCGCCCTGACGCTCAGGGGCCCTGAAGGCTTCATGGCAGTAAGGGTTTCCACCGTGACCTTGCCGCCCTCGCCGGTCACGTGGCCGGAGGACAATCCCGCCAGCGTCCCTGCCGCGACGGGAGTGAGGGCCACCTGGACGCCCGCCGGCAGCGGCGTTCCGCCGCGCTTCAGCGTGAAGACGGTCCGCGTCGGCGCGAGGTACTCCAGCGAGTCGCGGTCCGCCGAGAGTTCCAGGTCCCCGGTCAAATCGACGGCGAACGTCAAGGTGTTGGACGTGAGCCCTTCCATGGTCGCCGCAAGGGGGATCGGCCCCTGCGACAGGGCAGTGAGGTTCGCGGTCACCGTCCCGCCTGAGGCGACCGCCATGAAGGCCGCCGGGTCCGGGAGCCCGCCAAGATCGTTC
>JAISFS010000137.1 GCA_031263485.1 Deltaproteobacteria bacterium
TGGCGCCCTGGCGGGTGTAGAGCCACTTGCCGAACAGGTCTAACGAGGTGGAGTCGGTCAGGTTGAAGACCCGGCCGATCCCGGCGTGGAAGCCGTAGTAGCTGGAGGAAAGGTCGCGCTTGGAGAGCTTGTACTCGTTCGAGGTGAACTCGGTCTCGGCGTGGCCCGCCCTGGCCGAGAACTCGGCGTAGGAGACGCCCGCGTCGGACTTCATGATGTCCGCCCGGCCCGCGATGCCTCCGCCGACGTACCTGGTGTCCCCGGAGCCGCGGACCGCGGCCCTGCCGGAGAAGTCGTTGTAGCTGTCGTACTCGCCGTCGCCTATCTCGAAGAAGGCGCCGACGGTCAGGCGGCCGGAGGACACGTCGGTCCCGTAGGCGCCGCCGAGGATGAAGGAGAGCCCGTCCACGTCCACGTGGGAGCCCGTATCGTAGCGGGAATGACCGTAGGAGAGCGCGGAGTAGAAGGAGAAGCCGGCGTCCGCCGCGGCGTTGACCGCGGAGGCGATGCCGTCACCGGCTGCCAGGTCGGAGCCCATGTTCAGGAAGGCCTGGCCGCCGACCGCGCCCTCGGAGAGGGCCTTCAGCTGCGGCTGGGCGGTCCTGGGCCGGTTGGTGATTATGATATGTCCCGGACTGCTCGAGTCGAAGGTGACGCCGCGGTCGAAGAGGTTATCCTGAAGCACAAGGTCGGGATCGATGAACACGTCCTTGAGCGTCCCCTCGATGGGGTGTTCGGCGGGGGTCGTGATGATGTCGAACCTCTCGCCGTCGACGAGCTTCTCGAGGCCTTCCTTGCCGCCGAGAACCATGGTCGTGCCGTCCATGTAGGCGTATTGGGCCGAGATGACGTGCCCGCCGGCCTCGACGGTGATCGGTATGTCGACGTAGAGGAGGGTGTTCCGGGCGTCAAGGGTGCCGATCTCCAGGTTGTCGCCGTCCTGGACGGTGATCCTGCCGCCTTCGGCGCCGGTGACGCTCAGGGTGCCCACGTAGAACGTGCCCTTCTCGTTATTGAGGGTGAACTGGCGGGCGTTGGCGAGATTGACTCGGGTGGCCCGCGCCCAGCTGGTGGCCAGGGTATCCTGTGGATTGTCGGGATTGATCGTGCCCGCGGTGTTGATCGTCACGTTCTGGGTGGACGCGTCGATCGCGCCGCCGTCGAACTGGAGGTCGCTGTGGCCGTTCCTGGTCAGGTTTATCGTGGGCACGGACAGGTTCGCGGTCTTTAATTTGGAGAGGCCGCCGGTCACCGTATCGGAGGTTCCGATCCCGGTCACAAGAGTAAGCGATCGGCCGATCCTCACGTCATCGAAGGTTTCCACGACCGCCCCGCCGCCGGAAGCCGCGTCGGAGGCGTCGCCGCCAGCGATCACGGCGTCCTGTCCCACGTTTAAGGCGTCGATGCCGTCGGTTCCGGAGGTACCGCCCTTTCCCGGCTCGGACAACAGTTCGGCGGATCCGCCGGGGGTGGTCCCGATGCCGTCGCCGCCCTCGACGGTCATGTTTTCGGTCACCGCGACCGAGACGTCGCCGCCGTTGTCGGAGGTGCCTGCGGCGTCCCCGCCGTTCATGGACAGAAGGGCGTAGCCCGGGGAATTGACCCGGATCACCAGGTTTTTGGCGGTGACTGCTGCGTCCCCGCCGTCGTTGCCGGGCGCCGAATCCCCGCCGAACAGCGAGGCGATGGAGTCTGAGGTCCCGGCGGCGACAACGAGGTCGCCGTCGGGGGTGTTGACGGAGGCGGTTCCGGCCCTTCCGTCGGTGCCGTCGCCGGCCTGGACCAGGGTCGTGGCGGCGCGGTTGGACGCTCCGGAACCCGAAGTGAGTCTGAAGGACGCGGCGTTGATGGAGGCGTTGCCGGCGTCCCCGCCGACTTCGGCGCCGTTGCCGGCCGCTACGACGATGCCGGCCTCATTTTGTCCGGAAGTCACGACGACGTCGCCGGCGGCGTTGACAGAGGCGTCTCCGCCCTTGAAATCGCCTGCGCCTCCGATGTCGGCGGCCAAAGCCTTGACGTAGGCTCCGCCTATGTTTGAGCCTCCGTCCCCTTCGCTTCCCGTTATCACTATGTTGCGGGCGGAAGTCACGCTCGCGGCGCCTCCGGCGGCTTCGGAGGACCCCCTCGCGGGAGTGGCCGTCGCACGGATCGCGGCGCTCGCCTCGCGGCCGGTCGAGGCTACGGTTATGTCGTTCGCGGCGCCGCCCGATACCACCTCGGCGTTGCCGCCGGCCCCGTCGGACGTGGCGCCGGCATCCGCCGTCAGGTAGGCGCCGGCGCCGCCGGCCTTGACGCTGATGCCCGCGCCCTCGATCCTGGCGCCTCCCGCCTTTCCGGTCACTGCGGCTCCGCCGGCAGCCCTGACGTCGGCCCTGCCGGTCGAACCGTCGGCGGTCTCGACCGCGATCCGGCCTCCCGAAGAGCCGACGGACGCGTTGGCCCCGTCCGCTACGCCTATCGAGTCGCCGGACCGAGCCACGACGGAGGCCGCGCCTCCGGCATTCGTCTTGACGGAGATTCCGCCGGCCGCGACGGTCGATGCCCCTCCGGAGGCGGAAACGCCGGTTCCGCCGATTCCGTCGCCGGCGTAGGCCCGGACCGAAGCGTCCGAGTTGTTGGCGGTCACTGCAAGGGCCCCGGAAACGATCCGGGCATCGCCGCCGCCGCCGGGATTGGCGTCGTTCACGACCGCGCCGCTGCCGTCGCCTGCGGCGGCGCTGACACGCGCCGCGTTTCTTCCGGAAGTCACGGTCATGGCGCCTGCGGCTTTGACCTCGGCGTCGCCGCCCTTGGCCGCGCCCGACGAGTCGCTTCCGCGAGCCAGCAATGAGGCGGTACCCGTGCCGGTGCCGGTCCCCACGCTCCCGTCCACGTCTATGTTGCGGGCGGAAACGACGGATGCGGAACCTCCCGCGGCATTGTCGGCGCCGGCCGCGGGCGAGGCGACGGCCTGGACACGCGCGCTTCCCGCCAGGCCGTAAGTGGCGACCGCGATGTCATTGGCGGTACCGGCCGAAACGACCTTGGCGTCTCCGCCGCTGCCGTTCGCTGTCACGCCGCCGTTGGCCGCGATGACCGCATCCGCGCCGCCTGCCTGGGCCTTGATGCCGGTGCCAGTGACGGCGGCGCCGCCGGCCTTACCGATCGTGGCGTCTCCGCCGGTTGCCATAAGGGAAGCGGTGCCCGTCGCGGTCGTCCCGGTGGCGGAAGAGACCGAAATCAGGCCTTCGGAAGAGTCGATGGTCGTGTCGACCCCATCGCCGCTTACGTTTGACTTGCCGGATTGGGCCCGGATCGTGGCCGTTCCTCCGGCGGTGGAATTCACTGAGATGCCCTTGGCCTTGACGGAGGCGACGCCTCCGATGGCGTTTGCGAAAGACCCGTCGCCGCCGTCGACGCCGATTCCGGCGTCGGAGGTTCCGGAGGTGACGTCGAGAGCGTTGGCGACGGCGACGGCGGCTATCCCGCCGTGGCCCCGGCTCCCGAGACCGCCGGTCACGGTGATTGCGGCGGTGTTGTTCCGGGTTCCGGAACCGGACCTGAGCTCCAAAGACGAGGCGTTGAGCCGGGCGGCGCCGGCCCCGACCGGCGAATCGAGGGCGCTGTTGTTTCCGCCGATGACGTCGATAAGGGCCTTGTCTACACCGGAAGTCACGGAGATTTTGCCGGCGGCCTCGACGGTGGCGTCGCCGCCCTTGCCGCCGGCGGCGCCGGTCGCCCCTCTGGCATCGACGAAGGCGAGGCCGGCGCCGGAGCCGTTTCCGACGAATCCGGTCACGATGATATCGTGCCCGGACCTGACCGTCGATCCGCCTCCTTCGTATACGCCGGAACCGGCGCCGGTGCCCGTGCCGGTGCCGGCATCGGTCGGCGCGGCTATGACGTACGCGCTTCCTCCCTTGCCGGAGGTGGCGATTTTGATGTCGTTGTCGGCGCCGTCGGAGACCACCTCGGCGGAGCCGCCGGCCCCGGCGCCGGTATCGCCCGCCAGGGCGGCGACGAAGGCGTCGGTGGCGCCGCCGGTGACCTCAATCCCGTGCCCCCGGATGCTGGAGCCGCCGGCGGCGCCGGAAGCCGTTGTTCCTCCCTGTGCCGAAACGAAGGCGCAACCAGAATCGGCATCGTCCAAGCAGTCGTTCGTGCCGGTGGCCCCGGCAGCCGAATCGACCGTGATCTTTCCGGCGGACGCGATGATTCTGGCATCGATCCCGTTCACGGAGCCCGTGGAATTTCCGGCTGTGGTCGAGAGGAAGGCCCGCCCGTCCCCGGCCAGGGACCGCACGTTGATTTCGGCGGCCGTGACGGTCGAGTCGCCCCCGAGGGCCATGACGTCGGCCGGCCCCGTGGCGTCGCCTGCGCGGGCCGAGATGGAGCCTTCGCCCGCCAGGCCGGTCACGGTGATGATTCCGGAATTGATCTTGGCGTCGCCGCCCCCGTTCCGATTCGCCGTGCCGGTGACCCTGCCATCACCTCCCGTAACAGTGATTTCGGCACTGCGGGCGCCGGAGGCGACGCTCAGATCACCCGTGCCGACGTTCAGGTCGGCCGCGCCGCCGGCGCCCAGGATGCTGGCGCCGCCGGTGACGGCGACGGCGGCGGAGGCGTTGGTCTTTCCTTCACCGGCCTTGAGGTTCAGGGATTTTGACGAAAGCTTGGCCGACCCGGCAGTACCGTCGGCGGTCCCGCCGTCGCCGCCGTCGCCGCCGCCGACGCCGATGATTGCCTCGTTTTTGCCGGACGTGACTTTGATGTCCCCGCCGGCCTTGACTTCGGCGTCCCCGCCTTTGCCGCCGGCCACGCCGTCGGTCCCTTCGGCCAGTACGAAGGCGCGACCGTCGTCATCGAAGCCGTCGCCGGCGAAACCGTCTACGATTATGTCTCGACCGGATGTAACCGTCGCCGAGCCTCCCCCGGCGGAGCCGGCGCCGCCGGCCTCGGAGGGGTAAGCCGCGAGGTAGGCGCTGGATGCCGTGCCGGCGCTTTTGACTATGATGTCGTTGCCGTCGCCTTCGGAAACGATTTGGGCGGAACCGCCGGCGCCGTTGGTGGTCTTGCCGGCGACCGCCGTCACGCCCGCGTCGTCGCCGCCGCTCGTGACCTCGATGCCTGAGTGCCTGACTATGCCGTCGCCGCCGCCGGCCGCGGCGGTTCCGGTGGCCGCGTCGCCGCCGATTGCCGAGACGATCGCCTTTCCGGAAGTCGCGTCGGCGGACGTGGCGATGATCTTGCCTCCGGACGAGTCGATCGTCGCGGCGCCCCCGGCTATGGTGCCGACGGAGTGTCCGGCCTTGGCCGTGACCGAGGCTTCGCCGCCGCCGGCCGCGGACACCGCTGAGATTCCCTTGGCGGTGATCGACGAGTCGCCGCCGCGGGAGAGCGCGCCGAGCCCGTTGCCGGCGACGGCTGAAATGGTGGCGCCCGCGAGCCTGCTGGTCACGGAGATGGCGCCGGAAACTATCTTGGCCTCGCCGCCTCCCGCGGCGGCCGTGCCGGTCCCGTCCGTTCCCTTCACGTTGATATCGGCGGCGGCGAAACCGGATGTCACGTTGACGGCCCCGTCGGGGTCGATGTTCAGGTAAGCCGAGCCGCCGAGTCCTTCCCTGCCGGGGGTTACGGTTCCGCCCGTGACGTCGATTGAAGCGGCCCTGTTAAGGGTCCCAAGTTCCGCGGTGAGGCTCAGGGCCGAACCTTCGAGGACCGCATCCCCCGCATCCCCGCCGGTCGCGCTGCCGAAACCGCCGGTAACGGTGATGTTAGCCGCGTTTCTGCCGGAAGAGACGGCAATTCCGTCTGCGGCCTTGACTTCGGCCTTGCCGCCGTCGCCGCCGGCAACGCCCCTGGCTCCTATGGCCCGGACGGATGCCTCGCCGTCGAACGTCGCTGCCCCGGCCCCGCCGAGTGCGCCTTCGACGGTTATCTTGCCGCCGGAGGTTATCGTCGCGCTGCCCCCGTCGGCTTCCGCTGTGCCGTATGCGGCGGTTGGGGTGGCTGCGACGGTGGCGTTCGCCGTAAAGGAGTTTGCCGACGAGCCTTTCGTGGAGACCGTGATGTCGCCTGCGCCGCCGTCTTTGGAAAGGATAGAGGCCGAGCCGCCGGCGCCGATCGTCGCAGTGCCGGCCTCGGCAGTTACGGACGCGGTGGAACCGCCGCTCGTGACCTCGATGCCGTCGTGCCAGACAGTGGCGTTGCCGGCCTTACCGGTCCCTGAATTTCCACCTGCCGCCAGGACGGTAGCCGTTGCCGCCGCAGCTGCCACGGCCTCGGAAACGGCGGAAATTTTCCCCGACGAATCGATCGTCGCGCCGACCCCGTCCGCGGTTCCCCTGGACGGTCCGGATTGAGCCGAGACCGAGGCGGCGCCGGGTCCTGTCCCGGATTTCACGCTGATTCCGTCAGCCGTGATCAATGCGGCGCCGCCGGTCGCGGTCGTGCCGGTCCCGTTGCGGCCAGTAGCCGACAGCACGGCCCAGCCGATCCCGCCGGTGACGGAGATTGCCCCGGAAGCGATCGTGGCGTTACCGCCTCCCGCGATACCGAGGCCGCCCGTAGCGGTCGCCGATGCCTGTCCGGTCCCGCTGGTCACGGCGATATCCCCGGACGTGATCCTGGCGGCTCCGCCTGTCGTTGCCGTGTTGGGTGCCGTTGCGGCGCCGCCGGTAACCTTGATGTCGGAGTCGAGGGCTCCGGATTTGACATAGATTTTGCCGTTATTTGCGACGGTCAGGGATGCGGCTCCGCCTTTTCCGAGAGTCCCCGCGCCGCCGGTGACAGTGATTTCAGCCGCGCGGTTCCCGGCCGTCGGACCCGAAGTGATGTTCACGCCGGAAGCGGTGAGTCGAGCTGCCCCGGCTTCCCCGTCCGCGACGCTGCCCGTGCCGCCGGTGACTATTATTTGCGCCTGGGTTTTCCCGGAAGTCACGTCCACCGTCCTTGCGGCGGAGACCAGGGCGGCGCCGCCAGTTCCGCCGGCAGTCGAGCTTTTACCGAGCGCCCGGACCATTGCCGCGCCGGTGCTTCCGGTCCCGCCGTTTCCGACGTTTCCCGTCACGGTTATGTCGCGTCCGGAGGCCACGGTCGCATCGCCTCCGTCGGCGGCCGTTTCCACTCGCGCCTGCGTGGCTATCGCCTCGACTCGGGCATTTGCAGTCAAGCCGGCGGTAGCGACGACGATATCGTTTCCGGCGCCGGTGGACTCCACCCTGGCAGAGCCGCCCGCTCCGGAGTCGGATAACCCTGCCTGGGCCAATACTGACGCGTCGGAACCGCCGCTCTGGACATTGATGCCGCCTCCCTGGACGCTGGCAAAGGCGCCTGTCCCGGTCTCGGATTTTCCTCCGGATGCCTGAACGATGGCTTGTCCGACCGCCGTGTTCTCCGAAAGGACCTTGATAGGGCCTCCGGACGAATTGATCGAGGCATCGACCCCGAGCGATTCCCCGACGGAGTCCCCGGATGCCGCCGTGACCTTGGCTTCCCCCGCCCCGGCCCGGGATACCGCGGAGATGCCGTTGCTGGTGATCGAAGCGGCTCCGCCGCGCGCGCTTTCGCTTGCCGCGGGCCTGCTGCCGTCGCCCGCCTCCACTAGGACGATGGCATCGGCTATCCTGCTGGTAACGGAAATCGCTCCGGCCGGGGTAGTAGCGGAACCGATCCTGGCGTCTCCGCCTTGACCGGGGGTTGTCCCCGGCGCGGACGTCGCCGCCGGGCTATCGCCGCCTAAGACCCTGATCCTCGCGACTGCCGTACCGTTTAGCCCTGAGGTGACCACGATATCGCCGTCGGACGCGACGTTCAGTTCCGCCGCTCCGCCGCGCGCCCCCGCAGCCCCGTCGCCGCCCTCGACATAGATTTCAGCGACCCTTTGATTGGCCGCTACGGATCCGGCAGTCACTTCGACGGAATCGGCGTTGACCTGAGCCAGGCCCGCAACCCCGGTTGACCCGCTGCCGCCGCCGCCGGTAACCCAAACGTTCGCTGCGTTTTGGACGGATCCGACCTGTATCTTTCCGTCGGCCGTGATATCGGCATTTCCCCCACTGCTGCCTGATCCGCCGGATGCAACTACTGAAGCCGTCCCGCCCCCATCCCCGGCCGGGGCTAGGATATTACCGCCCGTGACGACAATGTTGCGGCCGGAAGTGACGCTCGCTGAACCTCCTGATGTTCCATTAATGCCAGATGCCGATACTGAAGCGTTGCCTCCGGCATATTTTGTCGATACCGAGATGTCTTTATCGTCTCCGATAGAACTGACCTGGGCATTTCCGCCTGCCCCTGTGGCGGAGGTTCCACCTGTCGCCGTCACTGAAGCGTAACTCGTGCCGCCTGAGACGGTGATGCCTGCGCCGGTGATGCTGCCGGTCCCTCCCCTGCTCGATCCTGTAGCGCCACCGGTAGCCTGGACAGATGCAAATCCAGCTACATTTGAGCCAGTGATTGCTGCCGCGTTTACGCCAATCGTTCCCCCGGAAGCGATTGTAGCGTCCGCTCCTGCCGCAGTGCCTGATGAAGTCCCCGCTAAGGCAGTCACGCTCGCATTTCCGATATACGTCAGGTTGGCGGACGTGGAACTTACTGAAATTCCTGAGGTTCCCGCGGTGATTGTCGCCTTCCCGCCCTCAGTGTTGCCGGTTGCACCGCCTGTGCCGGTTCCTCCCTGAGCCAATATGGAAGCGTCTGACCCGCGGCTACCCACAGTTATTCCAGCCGCCTGGATATTGGCCGCTCCGGCCGTTCCCGACCCGACAGTGCCGGTTGTGCCGTTATCGCCTCCCAGTACCTGTATCGAAGCTCCTCTTAATTGATCATGGCTGGTTGTCGTCACGCTGATTGAACCGGAAGCGTCCAGCAAAGCCTCGCCGCCGTTTCCGCCGTCGCCCTGGCCAGCTTGAACCTCGATCGTTGCGGCACCAAGCCCTTCGGCAGCGACCGACACCGTGATATTCCTGCCGCGAACGGTGGCCGTTCCGCCGGCTCCTTCTTCGACATCAGCCCCGATGCCATCTCCACCCGTAACAGTCAACGAAACGGCGTCACCGTAATCGCGAACCTTTACGTTGATGTTCCCCCTGACGCCGGGATCGTCTCCATGGGCCAAAACCTCCGCATTCCCGCCGACATGACTGCCAGTTGCAGACGCGGCATCTCGGCCGGTGACGTTGACGGTGACCGCACCGCCCTGGTTTGCGGCGCCTGGGCCTTGGCTGATCAGGCTGATCCCCCCCGCGCCGCGGACGGTCGCGTTGCCGCCCGCGCCGCTATCTCCAGGGGCTCCGCCCACAACATCGACCGTTATGGAACCTGTCGTTTTTGCAGGTCCTGTATAGGTTTCGTTACCGGATAATATGTTCAGCACTCCGTAATCCGGATCCGGGGGAAATGGAATCGCTCCCGTCGCCTGAAGTACCGCCCAACCACCGGTGCCGACACCTCCTGGTGTGGTTGTACCCGCACCGCCCGTCACATCGACGTCAAGGGTTCCGCCTGATCCAGATGCGACGACGATGTTGACGATATTTCCCGAAATTATGCCGCGACCGCCGCTGCCTTCATGTCCGCGTCCGTTTCCGCCCGTGACTTCCACGGTGTTGTCAGCGTCGGTCGCCCTGATCTCGAGCGTTCCTCCTGAAGTCAACCTTCTGTCGACGCCGTTGCCGTCCGTAGTTGGCGTTATCTCATCTATCTTAACATGCATGGCTCCGCCTAAGGCGCCGTCAGTTCGGGTCGCACCACCTGTTCCGGCCGCACCGGTCTCGCCGGCTGTCAACAGCAGATACCCGGCGACATTCAACCCGCCAAGGGTTATGTCGACGGATCCTCCTATTCCAGCAACACCTGCATGCCCAGAACCTGTTGATACCGAAGAATTTCCGTCACCGCCTTTACCGCCTGCGATGGTCGTCGGTCCCGTACCTGTGACATTTATCACGTAATCTGTTCCAATGACATTGACATTTCCACCATAACCGCCATCGCCGCCAATTTGACTAGAAGAACCACCAGGTCCCGCTCCAGCATTACCGCCTGTACCGCCAGTGATGGAAAGGCTTCCAGTGCTGATATTTGACTGTGGTCCTGTAATTCTAATGGGATCGGAATTCGGGACACCAAGTGTTTCCGCAAATGATACGCCGGATCCACCGCCGGAACCATCATACCATAAAAAACCACTAAAATCGTAAGACGCTTGGCCGACTCCGCCTTTTCCGCCAGCGATACTGATAGTATTGAAAGGGTTTACAGAATCAGAAGACAATAATGGGGGGAATCCTGGTGAAGGTGCAGTGAAGTTATCGTTCCTTGTAATTGTGAACTTGCCGTTTGCGTTAGCTCCTGTTCCAGCTCTTTGATCTAGAGAGCCATTATACAACCCGATTTTTCCATCCACGGGATCCGAGATACTGGTCCTATATCCTCCTTCACCGCCTATCAGGATATAGTCGGTGCCAGTCTGAGCCAACGCCACCCCTCCTGCAAGGCAGGATAAGGCCAATGTACCGGCCAAGCCAATGGAGAATACCGCCAGAAAACTGGACAGTTCCGTCCCTTGACGTTTCCGTCCCGTCATAATCTTCCTCCAAGTTCCGGGTAATGTCGTCAACGGGAAAAAATTTAGATATTCCCATTAAGGCCTGATGTGAGACAGGGCAATGGCCAGAGTGGGCAAGCCCTCAAATGCCTAATTTCACCAAGTATTTCAGCCAGGATTTAAGCGTAATAATCTTAGCAAACCCCCGGATGGAAGTCAATTCAAAGCAATCTTCCCAGGTGTTCATCTATCTTGAGTTCCTTAGGGACCGTTAATAAATGAGTGTGGAAAAGTTCTTGGAACGCAGACGTCCCGAAAGAGACTGACAATGGCCAGGACGACTCTTTCGAATCGGAACAATTCGGGAAGATCTGTTGGTTGGATGCTTGCGCCTTGCTGACCATGCCGCTTCAAGAGGAAGGCGCGGGCATAGTTGAAATGGTCCTTATCTATGCCAGTGCGGGCCGACTTTCCGCCTTCATTCCCAAATTTAACCTGCTGGAGGTCTATTACGACATTTACCGAACATCCGGACGGGATTTGGCTAAGATGACAATTTCGATCTTATGGCTTCACCGATAATCATCGTCTCCGAGCTGGACGACGAGGTTTTCTTTATTGCCGGTCGCCTGAAGGCTGAATATGCCCGCGTCTCACTTGCGGATTCGATATTGGTTGCGCATGCCATGCTGTCCCGTGGGACCGTTGTTACATCGGATCATCACGAGTTGGACAGGGTGCAGGAAGGCGGAATCGACCAAGACTTTAAGATTTTCTTTTTCAGAGGAAAGCCCGCCGCCAGGAACCCTGGCAAATGATCAGATCTCGGACCATCTGCCTCATGAAATCGCCCTCAAGTGGATTGCTACATAGTTTTTGGCAAATCCGTTGCTCATTCGGGACAGCCCCCCAGGCCGCCAGGCCAGCCTCCGGGCCTACGAATTCCGCTCTGCCTCTTATTTTCCAAGGCGGGGGACAAGAGGGGGTTCGTTAGCCGGAACACCGTCATCAGGCAACTCGCCAAGGCGTGCCTGAAGGTCATCGCGGTCGACCAGGGGAACGCCATGACCTCCTGGATGCATGGCAGACAATCCATTCTGCCTGTGGCAGGCCTCGCCGGGACGCTTCAGGATACCGAGTCGAGCTTCGTCCCCAGCCCCGAGCCCGAAAATTCGCGCGGAATACTCCGCTTCATCCGGATTTCGATGAGGGCTCTCTCCAGGGCTAAGAAGGGCTCTCTCCAGGGCTAAGAACTGGGTCAACAAACGGCTCGTAGAGCACGGTTCCGGCACAGGTCCCCGATGATGACCGGCAAGCGCCACGCGACCGTCTACGCCGAGAGCCTGAAGATGAGGAATATGAGCGCTTCCGCCACCGGAAACCCAGAGGAGTCCGGACACAACGTCGGCGGAAGAGCGGCCTGAACCGTCCCGCGCCGGGGACGGGGCTCGTTTCCCGCGAAGCCGGACCGGAAACTCGCGGCCGGGGGCGGCGGGTTCGCCAAGGGCGATCCGGGGAACATCTCACGCAGCCGCCCGGAACGCAGACATGGCTTCATGGGCAACCGCCCCGTCCAGGCGGAGTTCAGGCGCCTAGCAGGCGATACGGGAATGACCGGCCTCCGGCCTGGCTCCGCTCCAGGCGAAGTAGATGCCTTTCGCATCCCAGCCCCCACCCCGGCACGGCACCCGATGAATCCGGCGATGCCGCCGTTTCCGGAGCGTTTCAGGCTATCCGGCGTTTGAACATCATCCGCCGCAACCCAGCCAGGCCGAAGGGGGGGGCGTCCCCCGATGACGGATAGTCCCCCAGGTCAATAGCCGCGGCAGAAAGGTCAGACGTTTCAAGGCTGGTCGAACCTGAAGTCATGCTTGAGTTTCTGGCCATGCTGATGAGGTTATGGGAATCGGTTGCCGAGAGTGTGGGGCAAACATGGGGAGTCTACGGGCAGGGCCCAACGGAACGCTTCCGCTGGGTTGACAGGGGGGCAGGCTGAGGAGCCTCTCCCTGCTTGGGTGCCCAATTATAGGTATGACGCCACCGTAATTAGTCGGCGAGGGATTCATGATGAAGAGAGGGATGGGACGGCGGCGGCCCAGACAGGACAACTGGTAAGCCATGACTCCATAACTGGCACCATTTGCCTTCACTTCAGCCTCAGTGAGGCTAATGAGCAGTGAGCCTTGCCAGCACCAGGTTGCCGTTCCGACTTATTACGGTCCCGTCATAGGCATGCCCCCTTGTGTCTGAGGGATTCCGGCAGGAATTTCCGCAGGCGGGTGAGCATTATACGAGCAGGTTGCGGGTCATCCTTGAGGTATCTGAAAAAAGTATGAATTGGACTTCACGGAGACAATGCGCCTTTCCATTCAATGGATGCCCCTAACGCATCTGTATTGATCGCAGAGACGACATTTCGCCCAATCCGACATGAAGTCCGGCCTTATTGATAGGCATGTGTTTTGCCCTTCTCTTCAGGCTCGGAGGTGCTTTTTTCACAGACCTCATCCTTGCTGGGACCGCAGGGTTACTCCGGGGCTTAGGGTAGGAGTTTTGGCTTTTCTTGAGAATTTGAATATAATCATTTTGACGCGCTGGCCTTTGGGCAGGAAAAATCCGCCGGGCCCGGACAGGGCCGTTGGCGGCATGCCTGGCCGCTGGTTTTACTCGTTCCAAAGGTCATGCTCCAGGACTCCGCCCCGGGCGGCTCCCGACGGCATGCGGACCGTTCTTTGACGCAGCGGCTGGCATGACCGGGCGGATGGATGGAAACTGCCGGATTTTTGGCATCTGGCTTGCTAAGATTATCCCGCTCCCGACTTTCCGGAGAGCCAGGGCAAGCTCAAGCGATGTTTCAGGGATTTTGCCGGAAAACTTCCGATTTCCGCTCAAGTCCCGGGCCCGCCCGGCCGATACGTGAATCAGGGAGGGGATCGAGGTGGCCGCGAAACCCGGTCAAATTGGCCAGCTGGTCCGTACCCTGGGCGCCCACATCAAGGACGCCTTCCGGGACGGCCGGGACGGCACCCTGACCCCCGAAGAGGCGGGCAACGCCCACAGGGCCGAGGTAGTCGCGAAGGTCAGCCGCAACGCGGTGGCCGAGCTCGTGAACCAGGCCCGCAACCACCCCCAGCGGGGCGACTTCTCGTCGGCCAACCCGGCCTACGTCGCCCTGGCCGAGCTCACCGAGATCATCGGCAAGCCCGGACTGGCCTTGGGTCTCAAGAACGAGACAGGGGAGATAAGCTTCCTCGATCTCGATCTGGATCCCGAGGAGTCCGTCAGGATAGGAGGCGCCTACGTCGAGCGGCGCCTTAACAGGAACCTTTGGCGCCAGCTCAAGCATCTGGCCGCCCTCAAAGTGGACCGGAACATGCTCGGCCCGTCCAGGCCCATAAGGTCGCCGGAGGACCCGGATCTCCCAGACGATCCGGAACAGCCGGAAGAGGCGCCGCCCGAAGGGGCGGCGGATGAAAAATGAAGATCGACAACGCAAACAACCCCTTCGCGATCAAGAAGAACGACCCGGCCCGGCCCGGAGCGATCGGCAAGGGAAGCCTGTCCATCTCTTCCGCCGAGACCGCCTCGGAGGCCAAGCCCGCCGCAGGCGATACCGTGAACATCTCCGACCGCTCGCGGCTCATCGCCAAGGCGACCGAGCTCTCCCAGCTGGCCCCGGACATCCGCTCCGAGAAGGTGGCGGACATCACCGCCCGCATCGCGGCCGGGACCTACAACGTGAGCTCCAGGGACGTGGCCGACTCGATAATCAAGAAGAGCATCTCAGGCATCGTGTAAGAACCCGTGCGAGCTTCCTTGGCATTGTCCCGAAACGGGGCGTCCTGAGGCGCCCCGTCGGGCCTTCGGGCCCGACCGAAGGGCGGACCGGGGTAATGTTTGAGGCGTTCGGTCGCGGCCCTGGCGAGACGGACCCGGCGGGTACGGTCTACGGTCAGGCCTCGCGGCGGGCGCGTTTGATCGGGAGCAATGAGGCGACATCAGGCCCTGCAGGGCCGCGTGGGGGCCGGATCCGCTGGCGAGAGTCAGTCGGAACGGCCTTTTCCGTTTGCGGGCCCTGATTTCGGGAACCTATCCTTCGGAGAGGGACCTGTCGTCGTTTCGACCGCCTCGATGTAAAGCCGATGGCGTCCCTGCCGGGAGCGCCTCCGGAGGCATCGGCAGACCGCACCCGTCCGCTCACTCCGCTCTCCTTCATCTCGCCTTCCGCCACCCCGCCCTCTGTCTTCTTCGACTCTCCGCTCTCTTCTCTTCGCTCTTCGCTCTTCGCTCTTCGCTCTTCGCTCTTCGCTCTTCGCTCTTCGCTTTTAGCCTCTACTTCACTGGCTTCTCCGCCTCACAATAGTCCGCCATTCACCTGTCCGCCATCTTCGCCATCTCTGCCTTCGGTGTCCCAGCTGATTTCGGTCGCCTTCACCGCTTTCGAAGCTTTCGGTCGCCCTGCCGCCTCTGCCGCCTTGACCGCCGGTCGCCAAATCTCCATCCGGCTTGAACCTTACCCCGATCCCCGCCTCTGCGGATTTTCGACTTGCGGCTTCTTGCATCGCCTTCCCGCGCCGCGGCTTCGGGCACGCGCGAAACCCCTTGCAACCCTGCGGCCTTCTTGCTAACGTAAACCATGTCCCAGCCTGGCGCGAGCCATAGCCCCCCCGGCGGGGGGCCCGTTATCCCCCTGAGGATCCCTGATCGGATCCCCGGAGCGCTGGCCGTCTGCGCCCTGGGTGCGGCGATTCTGGCATCAGCCTCGCTTTTTTCGGGGTGCGGGGTATTTTCGGGCGAAAGGTCGGGTCAGGGAGCCGTGGTGCGCCAACCGGCCTTCGATGAGCTTGATGGCAGGGTCACCAACCTGGAAGACATCGTTATCGGGCGCCGGGCCCAGGGCCTGCCGGCCGATGCCCCCGGAGCGGGGGCTTATACGCCCGTCCCGCCTCCGCCTCAGGCCACGAGGCCGGCCGGCTCGGAGCGGACCCGCTACAACCGGGCCCTCTCGCTCGTGCGCCAGCGCCGTTATGCCGAGGCTGCCGAGGCCTTCCGGAGCTTTCTCACGGACTTCCCGGCGGGGACCCTGTCGCCCAACGCCCGCTATTGGCTGGGTGAGACCCATTACGCGCGGGGGGACTTCGCGGGGGCCCTGGCCGAGTTCCAGAGAGGCGTGAGGGACTATCCGGGGTCGGCCAAGGCTCCTGACTGTCTCCTCAAGGCCGCCTACTCCCAGAGCAAGCTGGGGGACGGCCCCGGGGCCATGGAAAGCCTGAGGGTCCTGCTGGACCGCTATCCGGGGTCCACCAGCGCGAATCTGGTGCGAAGCGGACGCTCACGCTTCCCAGGCAGATAGCATAGCCCCGAGCCTCATGCGTTATGGAGCGCCACGCCGCAAGACCTGTCCGGCGATGGCCCAGCCTGCTGAGGCACCCCTAAGCCCCTCCGGGGCTTTTTTTGCGTCAGTAAAATTTAATCGCCCTGTCCGGGGCGTAATCTTTGTGTTGGCCAACATGCTGATATTATTAAGCTTTTTAGAAACATAAGCATCAAGTCATGTTCACTTTCCCTGCGGTTTTTGTTCGCAAATCGCCCATAGCTTCTTGATTTTCCCTATTTCGACCCCTGAACACCGCCTATGGCCTACGTTGCCTCGTAAGGTGGCGCCGGGTGTAGAATCCTTGCGGGCCAAGGGGGTAAAATAGCCCGGATCATTAGCGGCGGCTTCGGGCATGGGCTCCTTATGGCGGGCCCCTAGCCGTCCCGGGCCCGGATTCGGTTCGCGTTCGCCCGGCGCCCTCGGTTCGGTGAACGGAACTTCTGCGCGAATACCGTCCTCTCGATGAACGGACTCGTCCTGTCGTCGCGGAACGGCATCGGATTTCGCCCGCGCACGGGCCGCTAACCTCTCGAATTGCACGAACTTCTCGAGTTTCGTGAACCTCTCGAGTTTTGTGAACCTTTCGAGTAGCGCGAACCTCTCGAGTTTCGTGAAACTTTCGTGTCGCGCGAACCTCTCGAGTTTCGTTACCCTTTTGAATCGGCCCGCGCGAATTCCGTTATCCGAGCGGATCTCGCGTCCCCGCTGACATGAAGGGCCGGGCGGTTCGGGCATCCCGCGCGTGCCGCGCCGGGACTCTCGAGGCCTGAGGCCCATCGACTCAGGCCACGCCCCCGGCCCCGGGCGGCGCCATAACTTGGGCAAGTCAACTTTCCCCGGCCCCGGTTCGACCGGAGCCGAACGGCGGACATAATCGTGAGACCCGGCAACCAGGTGGAGCTTTCGGCGGCAGGCGACAGCAACACCGCCTCCCCTCAGATAAAGCCCTGGCGGCACCCGCAGGCGTGGGTGCCCATGGAGTTGAGCTTCTACTTCTTTCTCGCGCCGTTCTTCTTCTGGCCCGTCGCGGTGGTCCTCCTGGTCTTCCAGATGTACAGCCAGGACCTGGACGGGGTCCCGCTGACCGGCCTCAAGGACTACCAGCCCCCGACCGTGACCTTCATCATGACGGAGGACGGGCTTCCCATGGCCGAGCTCTACAACGAGCACCGGCTGGTGGTCCCCTTGGACTACATCCCCCGGACCGTGGTCGAGGCTTTCGTGGCGGCGGAGGACAGCTCGTTCTTCCAGCACCAGGGGGTGGATCTGGTAGGCATCGGCAGGGCGGTCATCGCCAACTACCGGGCCGGGCACACGGTCCAGGGGGCCTCCACCATCACCCAGCAGATGATCCGGACCTTCCTCCTCTCGAACGAGAAGACCTTCGACAGGAAGTTCAAGGAGATGATCCTGGCCTGGCGGGCCGAAAGGCTCCTGTCCAAGGACGACATCCTGCACCTGTACCTGAACCGGATCTACCTGGGCCGCGGGGCTTACGGGGTGGAGAGCGCGGCTAGGCTCTATTTCGGCAAGAGCATCAAGGACGTGAACCTGGCCGAGGCCGCGCTCCTGGCGGGGCTGGTGAAGGCCCCCGGCAAGCTCAGGGCGTACGAGGGCACCGAGGCCAGCCGCGACCGCCAGCGCTACGTCCTCACCCGCATGTACGCGAACGGCTTCATCACCCTGGACGAGGGCGTGGCGGCCCTGTCGGTGCCCTTGCGGTTTCTGGAGCGGAGGCCCAACCACTACCGCGAGGTCGATCCCATGTTCTCCGAGGTGGTGCGCCAGCAGGTGACCCAAGAGTTCGGGCCGGAGGCCGTCCAGAACGGGGGGCTGAGGATCTGGACCACGCTCCGCCTCGACGTCCAGGAAATGGCCGAGAAGGCCGTCCGCAACGGCTTGAACAACCTGGCCCGCCGCCAGCGCATGAGTCCCGTCCTGGCCCGCCTGGACGCCCCCCAGGCGGCCCTGCAGGCGCGGAGGAGCCGCCAGAGCCTGGCCCAGCGCCCGCTGTTGCCCGGCCAGGAGCCCGCGGGGCTCGTGACGGGCTTCTCCTCCGACCCGGCAAATCCGGGGACCTTCATCGCCATCGGAAACGAGCGGGGCTTCCTGCCCGCCTCCGAGAGCGCGTGGATCGCGGGCAAACGCAAGCCTTCCGACTTCTTCGGCGAGAACGACCTGGTGATGGTCCGGGCCGTCTCCAAGGACCCGACGACCGGGACCTGGCTCCTGGAGACGGCGCCCCCGCCCGAGATCCAGGGGGCGCTGGTCCTGATCGAGAACGCCACCGGCAAGGTGCTCGCCATGGTCGGCGGGCGCGACTTCGGCATCGAGGGGGTCGGGAACTCCGACTTCAACCGCGCCGTCCTGGCCCAGCGCCAGCCGGGGAGCTCGTTCAAGCCCTTCGTCTATACCGCCGCGCTGGACAACGGCTGGACCGAGGCCTCCGTGGTCTACGACGTGCCGGTGAGCTACCCGGACGGCACGGGCAAGGTCTGGAGCCCCAAGAACTACGGCGGCACCCACTCCGGGGCGCTGACCCTGTACGACGCGCTCAAGAGCTCCGTGAACGTCGTGGCCGTGAAGCTCTGCGATGCCCTGGGGCCGAGGACCGTGGTCGACTACGCCAGGCGCATGGGCATCACGACCGACCTGCAGCCCGTGCTTTCCCTGGCCCTGGGGGCCAGCGAGGTGACGCTCCTGGATCTGACCAAGGCCTACACCACCTTCCCGAACTTGGGCTCCTGGGTGTGGCCCACCTTCATCTCCCGGGTGGAGGACCGCTTCGGGCGGCCGATCCTGGAGCCGCAACCGTATTTCACGGAGGCCATCAGCCCCCAGACCGCCTACATCATGATCGACATGCTCAGGGGAGTCGCGAGCAGGGGCACCGCCGCCCGCGTGGGCGCGGCCCTGAAGGGGGTCCCCGTGGCCGGCAAGACCGGCACGACCAACTCCCAGGCCGACGCGATGTTCGTGGGCTTCACCCCGGAGTACACCTGCGGGGTCTGGGTCGGCCGCGAGACCCGGGTGACCTTGGGCGGCGGCGAGCAGGGCGGCCGCACGGCCGCGCCCATCTTCATCGAGTTCATGCAGGGCTTCCTGGAGGGCAAGGAGTCCGGCAAGTTCCAGGTGCCCCCCGGCGTCGTGAGGCGCCACGTGCTCGATCCCGACGGGGACGACGACTATCTGGGCTCAGGCGCCATGTACGTCTTCAAGCAGGGCGAGGTCGGCACGGGACGCTCCGACACTTCCCTGGGCGAATACTACACCGCCATGGAGGGGCCGCAGGACGCCTCCGCCGTGAGCCAGGAGGAGCTGGACAGGAGACTTGACGACTACCTGACGGGTTATCAGGCCTTTTAGGTGCGCAAGTCGTGCGCAAGCTTAGACACGGAAGGCGTTTCCCCCGCCTTGCCGTGCTGGCGCCCCGGCGCCTGAGCCGGGGTTTGGGGCGGCACGAAATCCGTCGGGGACCTGTCAGCGGGAGTTTCATCCCATCGGTTTCAATGCCAAAGGAGCCATGCTCTTCCGTCTTGAGCCGCCAGTGTTCTTCCGCCTTGAGCCGTTGACCGTGGTTTCGGAACCGCTGAACCCGGCGCCCAGGCCGGATGGAGAAGGTGATATGGAGAATGCGGCCTCATGAGCCAGCGAAAAGGGAGCGGGCGGATAGACTCGCGCCTTGACCCGCCTCCGTCCGAGGGAGTTGCGGGGCTCTGCCCCCCGGAGGGACGGGGCGCCGCTGCGTTGGCCAAGACGGCTGAAGACAGGCTCCAGATCGCGGTCGCCACCTCAAACGAGGGCAAGCTCAGGGAGTTCACGCTGCTGTTCGGGCCTCTGGATTGCGAGATCTTCGTGGCCTCGCGGTCGTCGCTCGATCGGCTCGGCATCTCCGGCATCCCGGAGCCGGTCGAGGACGGGGAGACCTTCTACCAGAACGCCTACGTCAAGGCCCGCTACTGGGCGGACATCCTGGGGATGCCCTGCCTGGCGGACGATTCGGGGCTCACGGTCCGGGCGCTGGGGGGAGAGCCCGGCGTCAGGAGCGCCCGCTGGGGCGGGAGGGATTTCGCTGCGAAGAGCGGCGAGGAGCAGTCCCGCTACCTTCTGGAGCGCATGGAGGGGATAGCGGACCGCGCGGCGGCCTTCGTGACGTGCCTGGTCCTGGCGAGGCCATTCCAGAGGCGGGCCTTGGCTTACCGGGGGTACCTGAGCGGCGAGGTGGCTTTGGAAGCTAAAGGGGGAAACGGCTTCGGCTACGACCGGGGTTTCCTTATCCCGGAGTTGGGCAAGACCCTTGCCGAGCTCGGGACGGAGGAAAAGAACGGGATAAGTCACCGCGGCAGGGCCATCCTGGCCATGCGGGCGGACTGGGACGAGGTGACGCGTTTTCTCCGGAGGGACTTTCAGGACGGAAAGCCTGGCCTCTGAGCGTCATTTTCGGGACCCGGACGGAGTCGTCCCGCTCGACGTGTATTCGTTCGAGTCAACCGTTAAAGGGCGACCCGTTCCTTTCCCTGGAAATGTCACCCGCGCCGCAATCATAGCACATCGGGAATCGGGGACGCCCGCCGACATGATCCCGCTCCGCAGCCAGTATCGGAGCTTGACATTGCGGAATGGCGGAAGTGGTGATAGCTGATGTCGCCCTCAGGACCGCTGTAACCTCCACTATTCTTCTGCCCGCACCCGCCTGGGTTCGTCGAGGAAAGCCCTTTGCGGGTCAGGAAGTCCGACACCTCCAAGAAGTCCGAGGGGCACAGGAACTTCAACGGTACCAGTAAGTCGCTAAAATCCTGCGGTCACCTGCCCTCGAGGGGGAGGGCGGGCATGAAGCCCTCCGGCAAGAAAGGGTTGTCAAGAAAGGCCCGGAGACTCACCCTGGACATCCGCATCCTGACGGCGTGAGCCACGGGACTGGAGTTCGCGTGGCACCTGAGCTAACTCGTGGCGATCCCGCACGGCGCGAACCTGCGGTTGAGCCGGGCGCATCTGCCTATCTCAGAGTTAGCGGAGAGGGCCTGAATTGGAATGCCAACCTAACAGAGGGGTATATGTTCCAAGGGAAGGAGTGGACGGTGCGCCGGATGACAGGATGTATACGGCGGAGCGAGGGGGAGAGCGGTGGCGCGGCGGCTCTTCTCCGCAGAGCGCCTCCTGTCTACACCCATTGACCTGGGCTGTGGAAAAAGTCTCCCGAGCATGAGAAGAAGGGCAAGGGCACATATCAACAAATCTAACTAATTCAAATCAGATCGGGCAAAACGTCGATTTTTAGGACAATGCAGATATGATATGTGAAAGATTGATTCCACTGCAAAAACCCCCTCCCTCACCTCCTGGCAGTCATCTGAGGGCCGAGTATCTTGGTAAAGGCCGCGCAGATGTGCGGTGGTTTAACGCTTTAGCGCCAGGATGCCAATGCGATGGGCGCATAAAGTTCCGCATCCCTGTCGAGGTGGAGGGTTTTTGCAGTGGAATCAAGATTTGGAATGAAGGAGGCGTTGCCTAAGGGAAGTTCAATTCGTATGTTTTACACACATCTCATTGATGCCGACTCCCCTCACGTTGTCATGCGGGCTGGCCAGGATGATCGAATGGCTGGCGGTTGGCATCGGGTCCGGAGCGGCACAGGAATTCATTGCGTTCAAGACAACTGAAGGCCACTGAAGGTCACTGAAGGCAGCGATGGCAATCTGGAGGCATCGCCGTATCCTAGAGGTTCATGGTGGTCAGCTTCCGCACATGCGCGGACACACTGTTCGGGGAGGGCTTCGTGAAACTGGCTGCCGAGCGGGCCGGGTTGCCTGAGATTCTTCTGTGTCGTCTCTGTGAGGGTCACAGGTCTGCCCCCGTCTGGCGGATACCGGCATAGTCCCGGAGCCTCGCCTGGAGATCCCGAACGGGCCCGCAGCAGACGAGCTGTGCCGCTATCCGGTTGCATCGGGCCTCTGCGGGGAGGGGCAGGCCCCGAAAGGAATCGTCTGTTTCGTCAGGCCAGAATGCCTCCGAGTCCCTCCCGATCGGAATTTTCAGGGGGCTGCCTGACGCTGGGCCCGGACACAGAAATTGCCCGGCATTCCAGTCGGCTGTCTTCGTTGGGGAACAGTCATTACTACTCGTGGAAACGAGCGGTTTTGGGCCATGTCTTGCCTGCTTCCTTCACGTGCCGTCTTTGGTAATACCTCAATAAGACAATAATCAGTGGTTTGACTCAGAACCCGTAAAGTTGTACGATACGGTCAGTGGCGGTATGACCGCGTGCATTGTTGCGAAGATCGACAGACGGTAGGAGGACCCGATGACCCTACAATTGCCCACGCTCCCAGTGGGCTGGCAACTTTTTGAAAAGCTTAGGCAAAAAAAAGCCGTCTACGTCGACAAGACGCAGTATCTCCCGATGTTGCGAGAGGCGGGCGATATCGTCTTTTGCTCCCGTCCTCGCCGTTTCGGCAAGTCGCTTACGGTCCACGCCTTGGACGCCTACCACTCGGGCCGGACTGAGCTTTTCCGGGGACTCGCGGCAGAGCGGCATATGAGCTCACCCGATTTTACTGCGCGACCGGTCATCCGACTGGACATGAACAGGGTAGCGGGCAGCGACAGCTTAGAGATTTTGGAAATGAAAATCAAAGACGTTCTTGGAGATAATGCCAAACGGCATAAGGTTTCCCTTAACTGGACCGATTCCGCAGGTGCCTTGTTTTCCATTTTAAGGGACGTCCATGAGGTTAAAGGCAAAAAGGTCGTCCTCCTGATCGATGAATATGACGCCCCGATTATCAAGCTTATCGAGAGGGAAAGGATCGTATTCAATGAGCTTTTGCTTGCCAAAACGCGGTTGGTCATTCGTGAATTCTATTCTCAAATCAAATCCGCAGAAGAGCACATCGAGTTCGTTTTCATCACTGGTGTTACAAAATTGTCCAGGATGGGGATGTTTTCACTGCTCAATAACCTGATCGATATCTCGCTCCGTCCAGAATTCGCTTCATTCATGGGGTATACCCAGAAGGAGCTGGAGGATTATTTCGCACCCTTCATACTTAATATCGTTGGGAAACGCGGGAAGGACGAAAAGTATCTTCTGGATGCTATCCGCGACTATTACGACGGATTTTCATTCGACGGAAAAACGATGCTGTATTGCCCGTTTTCGATACTCTCTTTTTTCGCCGACGTTCAATCCTTCATAGCCGATGGACAATTTGCCAATTATTGATGGAATCCGGGTCTAATACACTCGTCAGGAAATTCTTCAAAGACAAAGCCCTCACTGTCGATCAGTTCCAGGGCTTCTGAGTAGACCGGGATTTCGCCAGAAATCCCGGAGAAATAGATGCCACCGCACCGGCAGGATTTCTTTACCAGGCAGGCTATTTGACCCTACCGGCAGAGAGCGGCGAGTCGGCAGAGAGCGCCAAGACGGCAGAGAGCGCCAAGCCATATGTCCTACGCTATCCAAACCGCGAGGTCCGTTCGGCCATTTCCTCCCTGTTCCTTGAGAACATCAATCTCGCTTGGACAGATATCAACCAGTCAGGTCGCGATCTGAGGCAACATCTGTCAAATGGCGATGTCCCCGGTATGGTCAACGTCTTCACGCGGGTTCTCGATGGCATAATCCACTTCGACCATGCGGACGCCAACCGTGAGCCCAGAGAAGGGAGCGTGGAAAAGGCTATCATCGAGACGGTTCCCGATGATTTCCCGGAGGCCATACGGCGGAAGCTGGCCGGGATACTGACCGAGAGGCTGATGAGGAAGAAAGGCGAGAGCTTCTACCGTTCCATACTGCATACCTGCCTGTGGATGGGCTGGGCTAAGGTGACTCCCGAGAAGCCGGAGAGCATCGGCAACCTCGACCTGGAGGCGACCTATGGAGATAAGGAGTACGTCATTGAGCTGAAAATGACGGAAGATGCTGAAGGCGCCGATGCGGCTGTCCGGGCGGGAATGCACCAGATGCTCGGAAAAGGTTACGGTCGTAGCTTGGACGACCCCATCCGGGTGACCATGGTCATCGGCAGGAAGGAAAGGAATATCGTGGCCTGCCGCTTCATGAAGGACGGAAGCGAGACGGACGCCGAGATCAAGATCAAGGGGAAGCCGACCTCACTGGACTCTCGGCGTGAAATCTCGGAATAGCGTCCCTGGGCGATCGATGGCCAATTGCTGGTCAGGAACACGGCTGGGTCAAGTATTTCGCGTCACGGTTCGCTCCAAGCACAGCGCATTGATGAGTCTTTGTCCTGGTTTTCTCGTGACGCTGTTCCATGAGTATTGACATGTGCAGGCTGGAGTCTGGGTAGCACCATACGGACCCTTGCGGTTTCGTTGTTTTCGCGGTCGGATTCGGGACCCGTTGCCAGAGCCTCAAATCAGACAAACACCGCACTGAGGGGTAGTGTTGCAGATACAGACCGACCAAATTCCTCGTGGCGTTCCAGGCTCCTGATGGCGGCGGGTGCCTTCGCTTCAAGCGTAGGGTCATGGGGTTCCGCGCGGCATACTCTCAGGGAGTAGACGCAGAGAACCGACTCGATCCTTTCAGGTTCGGGTGCCTTTGGACTTTCCGTCCATTCCATTACGTTCACATGACCCCTTGTCGTAGCAAATCAGGCAGGGCTAAAACGCCAGAGCGTGTCGTACCGATGCGTGTCAGGTAATCTCTCCAATCAGGCTAGCCCATGCGACTTGAGGTGTCCGGACGTTTTAGCTAGATAGCCGTCCAAAGCTCTCGCTGCTGATTCAGGCGGAGAGCAGACCGACCAGGGCCGTAAAATGGCAAGGAAGACCACCTTGACATGCCCTCCCACAGAATGGCCTCCGGCGGTTCCCGGCACGCTCTCTCTACGTCTGGTACCTGAGGTACGTCTGTCTCCTGGAACCGTCTTCGAACCGTCACGTAGCTCGGGTTTGCATCAGCTCCCAAAACCCCAGTTGATCTGTTCCCGGCCCCAGTCAGGATCGTAGATACCGAGGCGATTTTCAACGTGCTTGACGGCTTAGGCTGAATCAGCAGTTTCCCCGCCGAACATGACTGCTCGCGTACCCTCTCTGGAATCTGATCTGCCCTGTCCTCTATATCATGAATCGACCACTGTCTGAACCGCAAGGTTAGGCGTTCATGGGATTGCCAAAGGTTGAAACGGAGCAGTCCGGCTTCCTTGATGAGTTCCATGTTTCACGAGCTGAATTTATCCATGGTCATCGCTCGGTCGCTTGCGATTTTCTGATAAATCCTGTATGATCGTGTACGACATTGGATATCGGGGCTAAACGCGAAAATTGATCGCGTGGAACGCCTCGCTTTTGGTATGGACTAGCGCTTGCCGCCTTTCTTATCCATGACGGAACAGTAATAAATCGGAACGGCAACACGAGGCAGGCACGGCCCCTGGTCGTTGGCCTCATGAAGGCGTAAGGGCAGGCAAAACGTGCCTGTTATAGGGGCATGACTTCCCTGACGTCCTGATTGGACCGCCGCAGCCTAATCCGGCTCTTCATCATGAATCACTCGCCGGCATATTACTGTGGTGTCATCCATATCAGGCCAAAAATGTTCAATATCCGAGTTAATGTCAATCGTTCATCGATGTTCAGATTACATATTGTGATATGCAGGGATCATGTCGCGGCTTAAGATTAGGATCCGCAACCGGAGAAGAACTCATGTCCCAGGAGGGATTGCCATTATTACCTCTAGGCTGGACGACTTTCGAGGAACTGAGGCAAAATAGAGCGGTTTACGTTGACAAGACGAAGTTTCTTCCGATGATATCGGATGCTGGCAAGTACGTCTTTTGCGCCCGGCCCCGCCGCTTCGGTAAGTCTTTGACAATCAGCGCCATTGATGCCTTCTGCTCTGGCAGGACTGAGCTTTTTCGTGGACTTGCTGTTGAGAAGGATATGGTTTCCCCATGTTTTATTTCCAAGCCGGTCATTAACCTGGACATGAATTCTGTGGCAGGGAGTCGGAATATCGACATTTTGGAAAAGAATTTTTGGGAATGTCTTGGAGATATCGCTAAGAGGCACGGGGTCTCCCTGAGAGGGGCCGATTCCGCGCGCGCCTTTCTCTATCTCATGAAAGACGTCCGCGAGTCGAGCGACAGAAGGATTGTCGTATTGATCGACGAATACGACTCACCGGTCATCACCATTATCCGGAACGAAATGCCTGAAAACGGCAATCTGCTCGACTTGACACGGTACGTCATGCGCGAGTTCTATTCCCAGATCAAGTCAGCCGATAAGGATATCGAGTCAGTTTTTATCACCGGAGTTACAAAATTTTCAAAGATGGGTGTATTTTCCGAACTCAACAATCTGGTTGATATCTCCATCAGACCACAATTCGGAGAATTCATGGGATATACCCAGAATGAACTTATCAAGAATTTCAGGCGCTACATCACAAATACTGCCGAGGAACTCAAGATGGACGAAAAGGATCTCTTGGATAAACTCGGCCGTTATTACGATGGGTTTTCGTTCGATGGGCAATCAAAGCTGTACAATCCCTTTTCAGTCCTTTCTTTTTTCGGCGAGAAGCAGTTCGATAATTTCTGAATGGAATCAGAGTCCAACACCCTGGTAAAAAAATTCCTGAAGGACAAGGCCCTTGTCGCCGAGCAATTCGAAGGTTTGGTGGTCAGCAGAGAATTCGCCAGAACTCCCGGGGAAATCGATGCCACCTCCCCCGAAGGATTCCTCTACCAGGCTGGCTACCTGACCCTGCGGTCCAAAGGCGGTGACTTGTTTAACCTTGACTACCCTAACTTTGAAGTCCGTTCGGCAATTTCGACCCTGTTTCTTGAGAACCTCGCCCTCGCGTTTTCCTGGGCCGGTATCAGCGCCGCAGGCAAGGAGTTGAATCTGTGCCTGGCGACCGTAGATGTACCCGGCATGGTCTCCGTCCTAATTAGGCTTTTCGCCGGAATATGTTATGATGATCATTCAATGGCAAACCGCGAGCCGGATCGCGGGATCCTTGCGGATATCATCCGCAAGGTGGGGGTGATTCTTTCCTTTGGCAAGCGAAGGAGGCTATCCGAGTCGTTGGCCGAACTTTTCCGCAGGAAGATGGGCGAAGGCTTCTACCGTTCCATGCTTCACGCCAGCCTGAGTATGGCAGGAGCCAAGGTTACGCCCGAGACGCACATCGGTCACGGTCGGGTCGATCTGCTGGCGGACTGCGGTGATCTGACTTACGTCATCGAGCTGAAGATGGCGAAAGACGCCAAGAGGGGAATGGCGGGTGTTCTGGCGGGAATCAGCCAGATCCGAAACAGAGGATACGCTCGCGCCTTCAAGAATCCTGTTCCGGTGTCGATCGCCATCGGCAGGAAGGAAAGGAACATCGTTGCATGTCGTTTCGAGTGGGACGGCCTGGAGAAAGCCGTTGAGATCGATAAGTCGGAGACGGCGTTTGAGATCAAAGATCCGGAGAAGACCTAGATTTATCGTGGGGCTAAAGATCTCCGCTTTACCATAGTGCCTTGTAACATGCTTTTTCTGGCTCTTCGACCTATACTTGGCCTGCCTGATGTTCTTTGGGGACATCTCTAGTACGGCAGGCCCGCCACTCCCGTAGCTTTCCCCGACTCCCGGACGACAATTACCGAGGACGTCCCGGAACGCCGCGCGGAGAATCCGAAAGTGCCAACACCAGGTGATCTGATCCGTTATCTGATGTCAGCAAGTCGGGTCGGAAGTACTCGTCCGTCACCTTCGACGGGAGAAACAGGAGGGCAGCCACCTCTGACTGGGGACACTCCAACTCAGGACTATTCGCCCGGCTTAATATTCGCCCGGCTTAAAGAGGGGGGTGCCCCCGCCATCGGTAGCGTCCTGGCGCGGGAATCTGGTTCAGATACAGCTTCGGAAGTGGCGTTCCGACCACGCGGGCGTGGCTTATTTAACCTGAATTTGCCTGCCTGAGGTTCTTCAGGGATATCTGCAAGGACCAGTTGAATATATCGAAGCGGCAAAGTCATGAATCAATCCATTGTGGAGAGGCTGCCTGTTATCAACAACATTAATGTTCATGGCATTCATCAAAACATTTTATACACTAGGCTCCTTGGTCATTCTGGGATCGCAGATCGCCCCTGCCAAGAAGTCTGTTGCATAAATCGCAAGGCATTAGAATGGCATTAAGTGGTTGAGGTGGGGCTACCTCTTATCTACCACATGTAAACTTATCCATTTTTCAATACCCTGTATGCAACACAGGCTCATAGAGCCCTTCTTTACTCTTCCCCCCCGGAGATTTCACGAGCCGTCCAGGAGCCTCGCATGGAGAACCCGATCGAGCCAACATCAGGCGAGCTGATCCCCATCCTGGCAGCATCGGGCATCTGTTGGTAGAGTCAGGCACCGAAATGGTTTGACAGATTCCTATCCAACAGTTCACTCCGTGCTCCTCATGATGAAGCTGTTCAGGGGCCTGCCCGATGAGGGACCCGGATGCGAAAATTCCCCAGCATTCCGGTCGGTCGGCTGGCATTGGTGGATGTCCTTCTTCACTTCACTTGGGAACGTCCTTGTCTTGGGCCACGGCATGTCGACTTTCTTCAAGTGCCTCCATGGCAAGACCTCATAACTCAATGATCTGTGGATTGACCCAGAACCCGTAAAGTTGTAGAATACGATCAGAGTCTGAATGTAGTAGTTCCATTTGAGAAGATCGGCAGCCTGAAGGAGTATCCGATGATCCAACAATTGCCCATTCTCCCTGTAGGGTGGCAGCTTTTTGAAGAACTACGGCAGAAAAATGCCATCTATATCGATAAGACGAAGTATCTTCCGATGTTGCAGGATTCTGGCAAGTTTGTCTTCTGTGCCCGGCCTCGCCGTTTCGGCAAGACGCTTACGGTCCACGCATTAGATGCCTACCAC
This sequence comes from Deltaproteobacteria bacterium, assembly GCA_031263485.1. Lineage (GTDB taxonomy): Bacteria > Desulfobacterota > Desulfarculia > Adiutricales > Adiutricaceae > JAIRZX01. Next base: position 28,812 of record JAISFS010000137.1, read on the forward strand.
TCTGGAAGATTGGATCTTTTCCGGGGACTCGCCGCAGAAGAGTATATGAGTTCCCCCGACTTCATCGTTCGGCCGGTCATCCGCTTGGACATGAGCGCGGTGGCAGGCGCAGGCAGCATTGAGATTCTGGAAAAAAAATCATGGGGCGTCTCGCGGTAAATGCAAAGCGGCATAAAGTTTCGCTGACGGAAGCGGATTCCGCTGATGCATTTTTATGCCTTCTTGAGGGTGTCCACAGTTCGACTGGAAAAAAGGCTGTCCTCCTGATCGATGAATACGATTCGCCGATCATCAAGCTTGTCGAGAGGGAAAGGCCCGCATACGATGAGCGACTACTTGTGAAAACCCGGGTCGTCATTCGTGAATTTTATTCAAAAATAAAATCCGCCGAAGAGCACATCGAATTCGCTTTCATCACAGGTGTTACAAAATTTTCAAGGATGGGCATGTTTTTCCTGCTCAACAACCTGAACGATATCTCGATTCGTCCAGAATTCGCTTCATTTATGGGGTATTCTCAGAAGGAGCTGGAGGATAATTTCGCGCCATTCATACTTAATATCGTTGGTAAGCGGGGGAAGAGTGAAAAGGATCTTTTGGATGCTATTCGCGACTATTACGATGGATTCTCATTTGATGGCAAAACGATGCTGTACTGCCCGTTTTCGATACTATCCTTTTTCGCCGATGCTCAAATCCTTCATAGCTGATGGGCAATTCGCCAATTATTGGATGGAATCTGGGTCTAATACGCTCGTGAGGAAATATCTCAAAGACAAAGCCCTCACTGTTGACCAGTTCCAGGGCTTAAGAGTTGACCGGAATTTCGCCAGAAATCCCGGAGAAATAGATACCACTTCGCCGGCAGGATTTCTTTACCAGGCTGGCTATTTGACCATTCGACTGGAGAACGGCGATGCGGCTGAGAGCGGCGAGCCATATGTCCTGTGCTATCCCAATCGAGAGGTCCGTTCGGCCGTTTCAACCCTGTTTCTTGAGAACCTCGCTCTATCGACATCCTGGGCCGGTATCAGCGCAGCGGGCAAGGAGCTGAACATTTGCCTTGCGACCGTGGATGTACCCGGCATGGTCACTGTCTTGAGACTGCTTTTTGCCGGGATATGTTATGATGATCACTCGATGGCGAACCGCGAGCCGGATCGGGGGATCCTGGCGGATATCATTCGCAAGGTGGGGGTGATCCTTTCCTTTGGCAAGCGGCGGCAGCTAAACGAGTCGCTGGCTGAACTTTTTCGTAGGAAAATGGGCGAAGGCTTCTACCGTTCCGTGCTTCACGCCAGTTTGGGTATGGCAGGAGCCAAGGTTGCGCCCGAGACGCACGTTGGTCACGGTCGCGTCGATCTGCTGGCTGAGTGTGGCGATTTGACCTACGTCATCGAACTGAAGATGGCGAAAGACGCCAGGCGGGGAACGGAGGGCGCCCTGGCGGGAATAAGCCAGATCCGAAAAAGAGGCTATGCTAGCGCCTTCAAAAATCCTGTTCCTGTGTCGATCGCCATCGGCAGGAAGGAAAGAAATATCGTGGCATGTCGTTTCGAGTGGGATGGTAAGGAGAAGGCCGTCGAAATCGTAGAGCCGGGGAAGGCTTTGGAGATCAACGAACAGGAAAAGGCGTAGATTTCGATTGACGGTGAAGTCCTACAGGTTTGCTCTTGCCCGTGATGAGAGCCATGACGATGCCGGTCAGCGGGAAAGGTGATCGAACGCGTGGGGACATAGCAACCGACCAAGATGACATCTGATCGACAGTACGATGGTCCAACGTTCCTTACGGCATTATTGGAAGTGCTTCACGTCAAAGATATCCCTGCCCTTGCAGATGTCGGTTAGTTCGCACTTGGGCGTGTTCCTTTGGCATTGGGTCCCGTTCTCTGGACCGGTCTGATCGGTCGTCTGCACGGTTGCGACAAAATTTATTCTGGAATCCCGCCTGGCTGTCCTTCAGTGTCTTGAGGAAGGCTTAATCATCCCCCTTGCGGTTGTCTGCATCGGTCACAGGTTAGCGAGTGAGAGATTATGCCAGGTTTTACAGGCATTGCAATCCGGCACTGCCATTCAAGTAATCATTTGTATTGATTCGAAAGATAATTCATGATCCTGATTACGGGTCGCACAACTTTGCAGATGTTGCAAAGAATTAGTTTGCGTGAGACATATCGCTAAAGTTTTGTATTGTAGCCTCGATTCTTGGGGGTAGGTTAAATATCTTTGCATTATGACATTACCAACGAGATTTGTGAAGTGCTTCTTACAGAGGTTGAGGCGGTTTGGGGATATTTGTTGATGTTGAGTAAAACTGAAGCAGGTGTTCCGGGGTTCGGCTTGCCTGGCTACGTACTTCTGCCTGATTCAGCAATTGCTAATGACCATGCATAAAACTAGCCATCTGCCGACGATATCTGTCATCATAATTTTTGTTAAAGTCATGGAAATCGTTCCCAAGAACAGGGACCAACGCATAGTTTCGCTTCACAAGCGTAGCTTGTCGCACATCCTTGGCGTCTTGAAGCTGATGAAGCTCTTGAGTCACGTGGGCTGAAATGACCCAGACATAGCTAAAATCTTTCTCCCGTATAATCCAACATATCGAAAGAAAAGGCGGAAACGCTTCATCCTGAACTAGCGGGATTACACGCTGAACGCAATTCGTTCCGCCGGACTACGGGAGCTCGATCCCGGAAAGTTTATCGAAATAAACCGAAGCCTCCGAGTCAAACTACAAACGCACAGGGCTTCCAGATGGCGGGACATCTCTCACGCGAAGCATCTAGAATCACCACGAAGCATCGGCGCAATTCTTGAAGCATCGTTACAAGCAGTCACGGACGACGAGGGAGTACGTCCTCACAATCGATACGATGATATCCCATCGCGTCGGTCGGACTATTGTGATCGGCGTGAAACTGGCGGACTTCATCCTCCGGAACATGAACCCGACCCCGGCCCCGGTCATGACAGTGATCAGTCTTTCTCAGAATACCCTTGTGCAGGGTCACGAGAGATCAATGGGTCTCCCCTCCAACAGCGACTGGTTTCTTGTAATTGCTCAGGCCGACACCTGCGGGTCACATGGGACGCACAACATGTTGCCGCACCGTAAACCGCGCCGGTGGTGATGCATCGCAATTATCATGATCGGAAGAGGAGCGCCGAATCGTTTGATTCCATGGATCACCGGATGGAGGCTGTCACCGGAGGCAACGATCCTGACGGAAGGCTCAAGCCCCATGTGGAATTGACAACCACTTTGCATCCGTAAGCGATCCGGCGAGCTTGACCTTTGCCAGTACGTCTCCTTCCGATTATTTCCGACTTCTGCAGGGCGGCGGTACTAACGCCGCGAGCGGTTCTTCGCCAGGATCAGCCGCTTTGCCCTGAAGGTAAGAATTCCCGTCCCTCTCGATGACTTCAGGCCACCCTCGGGACTTAAGGTCAACCCCGAGAAAAGGCAAAGACAATATGAACGGAATAGGACGGAAGAAAATCGGATAGTGAAAGGATTCTTGCTTCGGAATTCCTGGCGAACTTATGGGATTCGTTTCCTGCGCCCGGTTATTTGGGCTCGACCAGCACCTCCGCGGTCATCTCGGGGGGCACGGGAAGCCCCATAAGAACCAGGATGGTTGGGGCCAGATCGGAGAGCTTGCCCCGTTTCTGGATAACCTTGTGCCTGAGCTCCTTGGCTACCAGGATGAGCTCCACCGGGGCCAGGGTGTGGCTCGTCTTGGGCCTCCCCGTCGCCAGGTCTATCATCTCGTCCGCGTTGCCGTGGTCGGCGGTGACAATCACCGTGTAGCCGGCCTCGGTCAGGGCCGGGACGACCTTGGCGAGGCAGGCGTCGACGATCTTCACCGCCTCGGTGGCGGCCGCCATGTTGCCGGTATGGCCCACCATGTCGCAATTGGCGTAGTTCACGACGATGAGCGGGTACATCTGCGGGATGTACTCGTTCAAGAGCCTGTCCGTCACGATATACGCCTCCATCTCCGGGTGGATGGCGAAGGTGGCTGGGTCGAAGCGGCCCTTCACCTCGACCTGGTCCTCCAAGGGATAAGGCACTGTGGACTTGCCGTTGAAAAACGAGGTCACGTGGCGGAACTTCTGGGTCTCCGCGATGCGGAGCTGCTTCAGGCCCGCCTCGGAGATGACCTCGCCCAGGAGCATCTCCATGCCCCCCCCCTCGCCCAGGGGGCCCAGGAGGTAGTCGGCGAGCTCGTTGTAGTAGCGGGTGAGGCCCAGGTACCTGACCTTCGGCCTGCGCTCGCGTTTTCCGGGGTAGGAGTCCTCCACGAAGGCCTGCGTGAGCTGGATCGCGCGGTCCTGGCGGAAGTTGAAATGGAGGACGCAGTCGCCGTCCCTGATCCCGCCGTAGCCTTCGGCCATCACGGGCGGGATGTACTCGTCAACCATTTCGGTGCCGTCGGGGGTCTTCAGGGCCGCCCAGCACTCCTCCACCTTGGCGATGGGGTCGCCCTTGAAGGGCTCGGCCTTGGCGTCAACCAGCGCCGCGAAGGCCCGGTCGGTCAGATCGTAGTCCTTCGCGCGGTCCATGGCGTAGTAGCGGCCCATCATGACGCCGATCCCGGCGTTCCCCACCTCGTCCAGGACCTTTTCGAGAGCGGTCAGGAACTCGGGGGACGAACGCGGGGGGGTGTCCCGGCCGTCCAGGAACGGGTGGACCACCATCCTACCTTCCGGGAACTCCTGGCGGGCCCGCCTCATGATCTTGAAGAGGTGCTCCTGGTGGGCATGCACACCCTCGTTCTGAAGGAGGCCCATCAGGTGGAGCGTCCCCTTGCCTTCCTTCCAGCCGGAGGTGAGCACGTGCCAGTTGGGGATCTGGAAGAATGTCCCGTCCTTGAGACCGTCGTCGATGCGCTTGAGCTCCTGCTCGACGATCCTGCCGGCTCCCATGTTGAGGTGGCCCACCTCGCTGGAGCCCTGGTAGCCGTCCGGGAGGCCCACGGGCTCGCCCGAGGCGTCCAGGAGGGTCCAATTTTCCTTGTTCTTAAGCAGGCCGTTCACGAAGGGGGGGGCGGCGGCCGCTACGGCGTTGCCGCGCGTCTCCTCCCGGTGGCCCCAGCCGTCCCGGATAATCAGACAAAAAGGGTTCGCCATGTGTCTCCCTCGCGCACAGGTCCTGAGTTCTTCTGTCCGGCGGCCTGGCCGCCCGGGAGGCGTTTTCCCTCCCGGCGGCAATTATAGCAGAGCTGGGTGGCGGCGGGCGGGAAAGCGGAAAATCAGCCGCGGAATCATGCCCCGCTTGTGCATCCCGGCCTCGAAGGCCCTGCGGAAGGAGGGAATCCCAGGCTTCGGAATCGTTTTGGCCGACTCTTCAGGCTGCCCGGCTATGTCCTGAACTTTAACCTGGCCAACCCGGTTAAGTGCTCGCCTTGGGCAGCTACCCCCCGGCTACCCCTGACCCTGGCCAACTCCACGGCATAATCGCTCCTGATTCCTCCCGGACCCATGCCTCCCAGGTTGGCCAAGTCCCCCTTGATGCCTTCCGGGGCCCGGCCTCCCCGGTCGGCCAAGTCCCTCTCAAGTCCTTCCGGGCCGCGGCCTCCCAGGTCGGTCAAGTCCCCCTTGATGCCTTCCGGGCCCCGGTCTCCCTGGTCGGCCAAGTCCCCCTCAAGTCCTCCCGGGCCCTGGCCTCCCCGGTCGGCCAAGTACCCCTTGAGTCCTCCCGGGCCCTGGACCCTGGCCGCCTTCACGGCACCGTCCGTCCTCTGAAAGGGATCTCCGGGCGGGGCGCGCGAAAAAAAAATCGGTCGCCGGTCGGGCGCCACTTGACAAGGGAACCCCGATGCTTATATTTTACCTTGCCTGGCAGACAGGACTTGAGAGTGCTAATCCCGGACGACATTCCATAAAATCTTGGTAGTTAAAACCTTAGTGTTATCAAGTGTTTACCGTCCGTCTCTGCTGGTTCTCACGCATTCCTTGCAATTCTATATTTGAAAAGAGGGCGGGTGCGCCCCTTTTCGTTTGCCCATAGGGCCGCGGCGGCGCGGCCTCCCGGCGCGTCCGGGAAGGCTCCGGGTGCCCCCCGATAGCCCCGCGGGACAGTTCTTCAGCCCGACGTAAAGTCAGGAAGGAGTCATTTCATGAGCATTCGCCCACTTTCGGATCGTATCCTGGTCCAGCGCCTCGAGGAGGAGCAGACCACCAAGAGCGGCATCATCATTCCCGACACCGCCAAGGAGAAGCCCCAGCAGGGCAAGGTCATAGCGATTGGCAACGGCAAGCTTCTGGATAACGGCAACCGGGTCACCCCCGGCGTCGTGGCCGGCGAGAAGGTGCTGTTCGGGAAGTACTCCGGGACCGAGATCAAGCTCGACGGCGTCGAGTACCTCATCCTCCGCGAGGACGACATCCTCGGGGTCTTCGAGTAGCCAGGGCCGACGGGGCCCCGGCCCCCGGCCGTCGACCTGCGGCGGGTTGCGGACTTTCGGACCGCGCGCCCCGGCGGATCTCCGCCGCGGTCCCGCCTGAACGCTTTTTCCCGGAACAGGGCCTTTAGGCCTCTCTTCCGAAGGCTATCCTAAGGAGTGCCGAGTATGACCGCCAAGGAGCTTAAGTACAACATCAAGGCCCGCGAGGCCATCATGAGGGGGGTGGACGTCCTGGCAGATGCCGTGAAGGTCACCCTGGGGCCCAAGGGCCGCAACGTCATCCTGGAGAAGAGCTTCGGGTCCCCCACCATCACCAAGGACGGCGTGACGGTGGCCAAGGAGATCGAGCTCGAGGACAAGTTCGAGAACATGGGCGCCCAGATGGTCAAGGAGGTCGCCTCCAAGACCTCCGATCTGGCCGGCGACGGCACCACCACCGCGACCGTGCTGGCTCAGGCCATCTACCGCGAGGGCCAGAAGCTGGTCGCCGCGGGCGTCAACCCCATGAGCCTCAAGCGCGGCATCGATCAGGCCGTGGAGGCCGCGACCGCCGCCCTGAAGAGCCAGAGCAAGGCCACCAAGAACCAGACCGAGATAGCCCAGGTCGGCACGATCTCCGCCAACAACGACCCCGCCATCGGCAAGATCATCGCCGAGGCCATGGACAAGGTCGGCAAGGACGGCGTCATCACGGTGGAGGAAGCCAAGAGCATGGAGACGACCTTGGACAAGGTCGAGGGCATGCAGTTCGACCGCGGCTACATCTCCCCGTACTTCGTGACCGACTCCGAGAAGATGGCCGTGCATCTGGAGGACGCCTACGTCCTCCTGGTCGAGAAGAAGATCTCCGGGATGAAGGACCTGCTCCCCATACTCGAGGAGATCGCCAAGAGCGGCAAGCCCCTCCTGATCGTGGCCGAGGACGTGGACGGCGAGGCGCTGGCCACCCTGGTCGTGAACCGCATCCGCGGGACCCTCCACACCTGCGCCACCAAGGCCCCGGGCTTCGGGGACCGCCGCAAGGCCATGCTGGAGGACATAGCGGTCCTGACCGGCGGTCGGGTCATCTCCGACGACCTGGGCATCAAGCTCGAGGGCGTGACCCTCCAGGATCTCGGCCGCGCCCGCAAGATCACGGTCGACAAGGAGAACACCACCATCGTGGACGGCGCGGGCTCCAAGGCCGCCCTCGAGACCAGGGTCAAGCTCATCCGCGCCCAGATCGAGGAGACCACCTCCGACTACGACCGCGACAAGCTCCAGGAGCGCCTGGCCAAGCTCATCGGCGGCGTGGCCGTCATCAACGTGGGCGCGGCCACCGAGGTCGAGCTCAAGGAGAAGAAGGCCCGCGTCGAGGACGCGCTCCACGCGACCCGCGCGGCCGTCGAGGAGGGCATCGTGCCCGGCGGCGGCGTGGCCCTGGTCCGTTGCATCTCCTCCCTGGACAACGTGAAGGTCGAGGGGGAGGTGAAGGAGGGCGTGAAGATCATTCGCCGCGCCCTGGAGGAGCCCCTGCGTCAGATAGCCCAGAACGCCGGCTTCGAGGGCTCGGTCGTGGTCGAGAAGGTCCGCGCCGAGACCGGGGCGGTGGGTTTCAACGCCGACACCGGCGTCTACGAGGACCTCCTGGCGGCGGGCGTCATTGACCCCGCCAAGGTCACCCGCTTCGCGCTGCAGCACGCGGCCTCCGTCTCCTCGCTCCTGCTCACCACCGAGTGCATGGTCGCCGAGAAGAAGGAGGAGAAGCCCGCCTCCCCCATGGGCGGCGGCCCCGGCATGGGAGGCATGGGAGGCATGTACTAGAAAGGCTCCCGGAGGCCGTTCACACGGCGCCTCCGGCGTGCTAGGATAGTTCACCCTCCCGCCCCGGAGCGTCCTGTCCGGCGGCGAAACCCCTGGGGGTCTCCAAACCTCAAGACCCCCTTCGAAGGCCCCTCCGCGCATTCTCAAGGCGCGGGGGGGCCTTCGGCATTTTGAGCGGACCGGTCTTGCCGATTCCCGTCGCGCCGGCGTTGGCTGTCATCGGGGTAGGCAATGTCGGCGTTGCGGATGTTTTGAGAGGGAGGCGTCGGTAACGGACCGGACAGGGCCGACTATGGTCACGGGCATGCCGGTCTCCCGGCGTGCGCCGGACGGTCGACGTGGCGGGTAATTCCACCCGGTTGGGCATGGGGCGCCTCAGGGGCACCTCGGGAGGATGAAGAGAAGGCTAAGGGTACCGGGAATAGGGGCATGTGTGCCAAGACGCCCTGTTAGGATAGCCTTCGCCCTGTCCGGCTCTTCAACATGAATGCTTCGCCGACTTATTACGGTGGCGTCATCCATGTGGCTCCCTGATTCTTAAGGGGGTTTTGAAGTGGTTTTGCTCTGGATGCGTCTTCATGCTATCATACGCAACTGGGAGGATTAGGCCCCATGCCTGACCAGAATAGCATTAGCCTTGACGGATCAGAAGATGTTCCGACCGGTACCCTGACGTTGGGATTTATGGCCCTGTTTGAAAAGGTTCTTAAGGGCTCTGCGTCTGATGCTGAGGCGGCTCAATTCCGCGAAACTTGGGACAAGGCTCTTAGGGTTACGGAGCCGAAGGGCCGAACCACCGGAGGCGAGCAGACTCCTGAAACGATGGCCTCTGGGGGGCTGGCCATCGGAGGCGAGCGGGGTCCTGAGAAAACGATACCCATTGGCCAGCCATCCGGAGGCACGCTGGCTACTGAGGCGTCGGCGTCCGGGGGCCAAGCCGTTGAAGGCGGGCAGGCTCTCGTGAGAGCCATGTCAAACAATGAATCGAATCGGCTGGAGACGTTAGCCGTTCAGCTCAAGATGTTCATGTGGTTCGTAGGTTTAATCGTTGCCGGTTTCATAGGGTTTTTCACGTTTGGTTTTTACAGTATTTCGAATGCTCAAACCGGGTTGGAAACCAGGCTGGAATCCAGGATAGCCGTGTTGGAAACCAAGCTGGAATCCAGGATAGCCGTGTTGGAAACCAAGCTGGAAGTTAAAATCGACTCTTTGTCTGACAAAGTCGAGAATTTGCGGATGGACGTTGTAAGGTTGCAGGAAACCGTTTACGGGCCGCTTGCCTCTAGAGCGGACCAGCAACAATCCTCGCCATCCGGTTCCTCATCCAATGGGGAGCCCACTGTCCGAGGCGCCCCTCCGGTCGCCGGACAGGCGGAGTCCCGCTCCGAGTGACCGCCTATCCGCCGGTCGAGGCATGTTACCCCGGTGCCCGAAAAGCCTCCACACAAGCGTGCGCCTTGCCGGAGAGCTTGGCGCAGAATGATATGCCGCCAGCGCCGAACACCGGTGACGCGACCGACTGGGCGGTCTCCGCGTTAAGGTGCGTCTGGGGCGTAGCTTCGGCTCGGACGGCGGCCTTGCAGGCGCCTGCGCGAAGGGTGGTTCCCGCTTGAAAGGCAAGGGTGTGCCCGTCCGCCGTAACCGGCAGGAGCGTTGACCGGCAAGGTATCTCGGGTCGTGGGCCCGTCGAATATGGCCCACGTGGGCATTCCCGGGAAGGTACCGGGCGGAACCGGCTCCCGGGTCCTGCCGCGAAAGGTTTTCGCGCCTGCGGTTCGAAAGCCCGGAGCCCGCCTGTTAGGATCCGGGAGTTCTCCCTGCCGGTTCCCTCAGCTTTGTGAAACGCTGAACCGGGGCTTTCGGAATCAGGCCCGCCTATAAAGTGAAGGCGGCTCAGAAATCAATCCCGGCGCTGATGCGGACGAAACCTGCCGAAGGACGCCAAGTGTTCCGCCCCGCCTTGGCGGTTCGCTGGTTTTCTGACAAGCCAATGGCCAAACGGATGCGATGGCATGCCGAGACTTACGGGCCGCGGTGTCGGCAGATCAGGAGACAGGGGTAAAGAGATCGGTGCCAGATACGACGGTCGTCCGGCGATCGGGGGTGCCGCCGTCAAGCCATGACAAGGAATCGCGGCGGACTCGCTTTGCCGTAGGCTCCGGCTCCGTCCGTTCGGGCAGCATCGTTTAGGTGGGTCCGGTTCGGCTCTCGAAGCCGCAGGAATCGGCGCAGTCCATGCCGGACGATGCCCTGCGGACTCCTCCCCGCATCCGGAGTCATATGGTTTTCGTAGCCCATGTCCGGACAGGGGCGCGCGTTGGTTTGCCCGCCGGTATCCGTAAGCGGGGAGGAGGCGGCCTTCCTGGACGGGAGCAGGGTTGGACGTTATCAGGCCGTCCCGACGGGGGAGTTCCGCAGGGTCCCGCCCGGAGAACGCGTCATCAGGCCCTCGTCGAGACCCGCAGGCAAATCTTCCGGCCTCCGGTTGGGCCCGCTTTCGGGGGAGCGGAGGACTTAGTTACCGCCGCCTTGACGCGTGCGTTACGGCCGCCATGAGACGGGCCACGCCCCGCCTTCAAGCAGGCGTCACGGCCGCCATGAGGCGGGCGTCACGACCGACTTCAAGCAGGAGTCACTGCCTGGAGGCGGGCGTCACGGTCGCTTTTGAGCAAGCGTCACTGCCGCCATGTGGCGGGCGTCACGACCGTTGCCTTCAAGCAGGGGTCACGGCCGCCATGAGGCGAGCGTCACGACCGCCGCCTTCAAGCAGGAGTCACGGCTACCATGAGGCGGGCGTCAATGTCGCTTTTGAGCAAGCGTCAGACGGTTTCTTCCCGCAGGAGTCCCTTTTGGTTCTTGCCCGCCTGGTATCTCGCCGTTGCCTCCTCGTAGATGGCTTTCTTCTCGGCGGCCCAGAGCTCCGCGGAACCGGGGACGTCCGGCTCGGCCACGCCCGTGTCGTTCCTGACGGGATCCTTCGACGGCCCGTCCAAGTAGAAATGCTCTTCGGGAAAGGTCCACGCCTTGAGTCGCTCCAGGGCCCGCCCGGCGGCGTCGGTGTCTGCGGTTCCCATGCTCTCGGCCAGGGACTCGTGCGAACCGGCAGGGATCGCCATGAGCCCGTAGTTCTCGGGGACGGCCCCCGCGTCCGAGCCGAAATTCCCCGAGGCGACCTGGAGGAACCTTGCCCTGACCTCCTCGTTTTCCCGGATGACCTCGTTTGCCTTGTCCAGGATGGCGCCCTGGAGGTAAAAGATCAGATCCGTTCGGTAATCGCCCCACTTGAACTCGTAGCCGTCCGAGTAGCCATACCCGTAGTCGGAGTCGAAGTTGAATGTCGGCATCACGTAGTCCGGATCGGTGAGCCTCGCGTAGTCCGCCTCCATATTAGCATAGTATTCGGTCCAGTACTCCTCGTCGTCGTTTATGAGGAGCGGGAACCCGTCCTCGTCTAGTTTGGGCGGCCCGCCGCCGCCCAGGGGCTTGGTTTCGACGTGGGAGTCCATGAGGTAGTTTATCGCGGCGAAGACGTCGTCCGAGTCGTCCATCCCCTCGATGAAGGCGGCACCTTCGGGATCGCCCAGCTCTTCCCGGAGGAATCGGGCCAAATCGTTCACAGTCTCGCGCCCGAGCTCCGCCACCGTGATCCCGAAATCGTAGCCGTTCACCTCGTTGAAGCGCTCGCGGTTCCGTTCCTCGACTTCCGGGGCCCTGATCCACTCGAACGCGACCGTAAACGAGTAGCGCTCCTCCTCCCTCATGACTTCCGGGCCGTAGTAGGCGTTCAGGGTGCCGGTCAGCGAGCCGTCCGCGAGATCGGAGGCCACTATCAGGCCAGGCGTCCAGAAGGCTGCGGCGACCGCGGCCAGGGCGGCTTCCTCTCCCTCCATGCCCTTGTCGTTCCCGTTCGGGAATTCGGCCATCCCGGCGAGCTTTTCCCGCGCCTCCCTGATCAGGGCGCTCAGCTCCTCGCCCTCGCCATCTCCCTCTCCCTGGTTCCCGATCATCCTCTTCAGTTCGGTCTCGTCGTCCTGGGTGTGCTTGCCGTGGGCGAATCTCGCCAGGAACCGATCCCTCTCGGCCATGACCTTGCCCACGGACATCGCTATCGTCGTGGCGTCCAGCCTCTGCTCGGTGCCCTTAATAATCTCGGCCATCGTCTCCGTGGCCGTCTCCCCCCCCCCCGAAGTCCTCCCGGATGCGTTTCGATCACGTTGCTTATCGCCCCGGCCAGGGCGTCCCGCTCCTCCGCAGTCTTGTCGCGTTTCCCGTCGGCGGCGATCCGGGCGGCCATCACGGTCTCGAAGTTCTGGACGATCTTCCTCTTCTGGGCGGCGCTTTCCGCGACCTTTCTCTCATTCCGCGCCTCCAGGGTATCGTTTACGGCCAGGGCGCCTCCGGTCCGGAGGGGGGACGCCGAGGCGTTGCCCGAGGCATGGACGGCGGTGCCTATCCTCATGAAACCAGTCGCCCCTGCTGAGCCTTTCCACATTGCAGGTGCCTCGCTCGAGGTATCCTCGTCACCGGACGTCTTGCCCTGTGACGGCGGTACCCCTCACCATCCTTAATCGGGCGGGGGGTGGGGCACTTAAGCGGAAGCGAATCGCGGATATCGGCAGGCCGCGACTGCGGTTTTATCGGCATCGGTCGCGACCGTGCTTTTACCGACATCGGTCGCGACCGCCCTGCACGCGCGAAAATTGCCGGAGTTGCCGGGCGAGTTCGCCCGCTGGGCACTGCGAGGCACGGAACGGCACTGCGAGGCACGGGGAAGGGCATGGCGGGGCAGAAAGCCGGTCCGGAAATGCTCCGGGTCGAGCGGGGTACCGGCAGGGTTTTCAGGCCAATGTCGGCAACCTGAAGGTGAGCTTTAGGTTCCAGGCGCTTTAGGTTCCAGACATCGGATTCCGGCTAAGGAATCGGATCGCCGGGGGCCAGGGTCGGCGCTCCCCCGAGTCGCAGGCCCGTGATACGGCTGAATTCTCACTCTCGGAAGGATACGACGTGCCGGCAATCTCAAGAGGCCATAATCTGTGGTTTTGGCTAGAAATGTTTCCAAAAGAGGCGAAAACAACAGGAAACAAATTTTTGATGGCAGTTTTTTTGTCAGATCGGACATATAAAGCCCGATTCAGAGGAAAAATTGGAGATATTTGACTTTTATGGAGGGGCGTGGTAGTTTTTTCGAAATGCCGACCTCTCTGAGCTCCCGGGCACGTGCCACCCGCAGTCGAGTCGGTCTTGCCTCCGGACGGTTACCCTCCGCCCCCCAGCGCGCCGCTCCCGCGATCCGGCCGCGCCGCCTCCCCGGTTCCGGCTGAAGGGAGGCGCGGCTTCCCCGCATCCTTAGAATCCCTCAGGCTTTTTTCCAAAACTTGTGCCGAAGGGGGCAGAGTGCCCTGCGGCCCTTGCGGGCGTCTTCGGCGGAGCGCGTTATGACGAGAAAACTTTGGGCGATCAGACCGGAACCGAACTTCATCAACCGCTTGAGCGTCTTCCTGGCCCGGGGCATGGTGGCCGTCGGCTGGCCAGGGGTGGGCGATCTGGGCGGGGGGCTTTCCCGCGCCGACATCAAGGAAAAGCTGTGCTCCACCTTCGAGCACTACATGTTGGACGAGAAAAACGAGCTTGCCGTGGCCGCTGGCATCCTGGACCGTTTCGTCAACCTGGTCAACCCGGGCGACTTCTTCCTGATCCCCGAAGGCGAGGAGGTCTACGTCTGCGAGGTGAAGGGCGGCTACAGCTACCACCCCGAGCTGGACGGCGACACCCCCGACCAGGGTTACCCCCACTGGAGGGACGTGAAGTTCCTCAAGGACGGGAAGCCCTACTGCCGGATTATGGATCTGCCCCTGGGGGTCAGGAGGGCCATCGACTGCAGGCTCACGGTCTTCGCCATCACCTCGGCGGCGGACGCCATGTGGAAGTTCCTGGGCGTAGACTAGGGCGTGGATGCCGACGCGGGGTCGTTGAGAGACGTTTCCGGTCCTCTCGCTTCCGGGCTTCCCCTTGCCGCTCCTCCCTAAGGACTGTGCCGAGGCGGAGTCGGCAAGTGCCCGGGAGGCGCGGACGCTCGCGTTGGGCGTTGGGCGTTGGGCGCGGGCCCGGTCGGCGCGGATGCCTGGCGAAGGGAAGTTCGCGGACGGAAATCGAAAAGCCGGAAGGTGCGTCCTCCGGCCTTTCGCGTTACAGCCCGAATTTTCGGCTGAAGTTATTCTCCTCAAATCTTCCCGCGTAACGTCTTTCGTCGTTCCGGCCGTCTGCTGTCCGCGATATTGTTTTCTGCGTTCACTGTCGTTTAAGGGTGAACATAATATCTTAACATGCAGGACGATGGGGCGGCAGACCCGCACCCCTCAACCCCGGGCGACCGGTAGCCGTGCGTAGGCACCGTCCGGTAGCCGCGCGCTTTCGCGTGCGGCTTCTGCCGTATCGCTCGAGAGTCTTCGGAATTTTTCAGGGGCGGGACACGGGTAGGAACGGAAAAGCCGGAGGGGGATACCTCCGGCTTCATTGTTTCCGGCGTGCGCTTCGTTTCCGGAGTTCGCTTCCGTCGCGTGCGTTGCGATCGGATTTCAGGCGTCCGGCAGGCCTTTAGGAATCCCGCCTGACTCGGATCCGCGTAAACGAGAAGGAATTTATTTAACGGTCCCGAACGGCTTGCGGTTCCTGCGGCGCAGGGGCTTCGGCGCGACCGCCCCGCGGTCCGGGGACTCGGGGCTTCGGGATTGAGGGGTTCCGGGACTCGGGCCACGGGACTCACGGGCTTAGTGGCGCCTCGCGGTCAGTGCGGTTTGAGGAGCTTTTCCAGATCCCTTATGTGCTGCTCGGCCCTGGTCTTGTAGCGGCCGCCGCCGGGGAGCTTTATCGCCTCGCCGTAATGGAAGGTGGCGTCCTTGGCGTCGCCCGTCTGGTGGAAGTACTCGCCCAGGAGCCAGTGGCCCTTGGCGGCGTCCCCCTTGCGGGAGAAGAACAGCCCGGCCATCTCGTAGGCGCGGGGGTAGCGGGCCCCCGCGGCCTCCACGGCCTGGTCGTAAGCCTTGGAGGCTTCGGCGTTGCGGCCCAGCATCTCGTAGGAACGGGCCAGGCCCACCAGGGTCTGGGGGGTGCCGTCGCCGCGGCGGCGAGCCTCGCCGTAGAGGCGCACCGCGTCCTCGGGCTTGCGGCGCTCGAAGGCCAGATCCCCCGCGTCGGACAGGTATTCGGCGTTGGCGGGATCGATCTCCAGGGCCCTCTGGAAGAAGCCGTCGGCCTGGGTCAGGTTCTTGGAACGCTGGGCCAGGATGCCCAGGGCGTGCAGGGCGGAGGCGTCCCGGGGATCCTCCTTCAGGCGGTTGTTCATGAGGTTCCTGACCCTGGCGGGATCGGCCGTGGCGGCCATCGTCCTGTCGCGCATGGCCAGGAACTTCGCGTCGCGTGGCGCGGGGGGCGCGTCCTGCTGGTCCGCGAAGGTGGAGGCGAGCCGCGCGGTCATGCCCGGGTGCGTGGACATGTAGGTGGGGATGCGGCTCGACAGGGCGAAGCTCTTCTCGTTCATGATCTTGAAGGCGCCGAACATGTCGCGGGCGTTGTAGCCTGCCTTGACGAGGTACTGCCTGCCCTTGCGGTCGGCTTCGGACTCGTCAGCCCGCGAGTTCGCGAGCATCGCCTGCACGGCCGCGCCCTGGGAGCCCAGGAGCATCGCCTGGCCGAGCGCGGCGCTGCTGTCCCCGCCCTGGGACATCAGAAGCGCCCCGGCAATCATGCCCGCGAAGCCGACGATGGAGGAGGTGGAGTTCTTCTCGGCGCGGAGCGCGAAATGCCTGGAGGTGATATGGGCTATCTCGTGGGCTATGATGGCCGCCATCTGGCCCTCGTTCTCCAGGCTGTTGATCGTCTCGGTATGGAGGTAGATGTAGCCGCCCGGCACCGCGAAGGCGTTCAGCGAGTCGCTGTAGATGAGCGTGAAAGTGAAGGGCAGGGACTGGGGGCCCGCGGCGCGGAGGAGCCGCTGGCAGACGCCCTGGAAGTATTGGGAGACGTACGGATCCGTGAAGATGGCCCCCTGGTTGGCTATCTCCATGTAGATCTCGCGTCCCAGCTCCATCTCCTCGGCCTGGGTGACGGCCAGGGCCGGCCTGGGGCCCAGGGACGGAAGCGCGTTCGTTGCGGGACCTTGCCCCGCCGGCCCGCCAGGGGCCTGGAGGCCGGGGCCGAAGAGCGACAGGGCCGTTACGGCCGTGAAGGCCAGGACGCCTATAAAGGCCCGGCGTCCGGCTCTCGGTCGGGGGGCGCCGGGCGGAGTGAGGATAGCTTCAGTCATGTCACCCCCGGATGGGCCGCCCGATGGGATAGGTTTACGGTCAAGGGCGCGGGCGCCCGGAAAGGGCATTGAGGCTTGCGGGCCGAGACCAGACGGCCCCTGTTAATCATGATAGCACATTTAGGGGCCGATGAGGTTTGGAGGCCGGGCCCTGCGGCGCGGCAGGCCAGGATCGGGGCGCCCCGCCAGAGGAAGGTCGGACATCGGTCGAAGGGGACCGGATACGAAAAGGGGGCCAGAGGCCCCCTTCAGATGCCGAATTCCGATTGCCGCAATACGCCAAGGCAAAAAACCAAAGACTACAGCCGGGGTCTCGTCTGCCCGACCGCGACCGGTCGTCCGGGCCCGTGACTGAAGGCTTGGCTTTGCCAAATCACGGCTTTGCCGGCGGGCCCAGGGCAACGGAACGCTGGCTTTGCCCCGTCCGTTGCTTGCCCCGCCTCGCGTAGCGGCCCGCCTGGGGCGCATCGGCCTTGCCCCGCATGGCGTAGCGTCCCGCCTGAGGCGCATCGGGCTTGCCCCGCTTCGCGGAGCGGCCCGCCTGTCGACCTTGCCCGGCTACCTGCGGCCCAGGCGGCGGAAGGTGTAGGCCAGGGCGGCCACGACCAGGATGATGATGACGGCGCCGATCCAGGCCCAGGCGCTCCCGGCCTTGACGGTGACCCGGAAGTCCAGCGCGGTCTGGGCTTTCTCGCCCTCGATGGAGAGCCCCACGCCGTAGTCGCCGACCAGGGCGCTGGAGGAGGGCGTGATGGTCATCTCCACCGGGATGGGGCGGCTTCGGGGGGGAAGCTCCTGGAGGCTCTCGGGGCTGAAGGCGACCTGCCAGTTGTCGGGCTTGACCGGCAGGAAGGTGACCTCCCGCTGCGAGGCCGAGCCCTCGTTTATGACGTACAGGCTCAGGGTGACGGGCTTGCCCACCTCGGTGGCGGTGGACAGGAGATCGTTCATGGCGCCCGCGCGGATCCTGTAGGTGCCCGAAAGGTTCACGGTGAGCTGGGTCTCGGCGCTCCCCAGGGGCGTCTCGGCGATGACCTTGACGGGGTAGCTCCCGGCATCGGCCTGGTAGGCCGGGGTCAGGTCGAGGTTCACGGAGCGGGTCTGGCCGCGGGGGACCTGGATGGAGGAGATCTGCTTGTCCTCGTAGCCGGGCTTGAAGCTGGCCTCCCAGCCCTGGGGGACCTCGGCGGAGAGGTTGACCCTGGCCTCGTCAGGGCCGGAGTTCTTGATCTCCAGGGAGAACGCGAAGCGCCCGTCCGAGGGGCCGCCTATCTCCGGGTAGCTGGTGGAGAGCGAGAGCACCTCGGAGGAGGTCTTCCGGGAGGCCACCTTGAGGGTGGTGATGCAGTCTATGGAGTTGCCGGACCGCTGGGCGGTGACCTTCACCGCGAAGGGGAACTCGCCTTCGGGGAGCGGGGCGTCCTCGTCTCCGGGCGGGAAGGCGGCGAGCGTGAGTGACGCGTTCTCCTCGCTTGGCAGGAATATCCCCGAAAGCACGGTCGAGAAACGCGAGATCTCGTATGTCCAGCCCTCGGGCGCTTCGGTCACCTCCACCATGAAGGTGTCCCCCTTCAGCCCCGTGTTGCGCACCGTGATGTCAAGGCTCGCGTCCCCTTCGGGGTCCACGGTCTCGCCGGGGTAGGTGAAGGCGGCCTCGAAGGAGTCGGGGAGCTGCACGGTCGCCGTGAGCTGGGCCGTGGCCGGGGCGGCGGCAAGGGCCGTCGCGGCGGCGAGGAGGCTGAGGAGTCGGATGCCTTTGAGGGACATGGCGTTTCTTCTCCCGGATAGCTTGATGTGAGCCGTGCGGTGTGGGGGATCCAGATTGGGTACGCGGCCTGCGGTCAACGGAGAACGGCCTGCGGGCGGCGGTCCGCGGCGGGTTTATCGCGAAACAAATACTTGGGCATCACTGCCTTGGGCGCCCGTCATATTGGGATGCCCTAATAAGGTGTCATGCGCCGGGGTGTTCATAATCAACATGAACATGCAGGGATCATGAGGCTTCCCTGGGAGGAGAGGCTGGCCTTTCCTGCCGCAGGCAGCCGCAATTTTAGCAAAAAGGCCCTGCCCTTTCCACCCGGACGGGCGGAGGGGGGCGTGGCTTCCCGTCTTCTGTCCGCGCCGAACGGTTTTGCGGGATTGGGGCCGACAGCCCGGCGCGGCTGTCCGGCGGGGCGACTCGCCCCCACAAGGGGCTCGCCTTTGCCCGGCCAGGGCCGTTCCCGCGATCCGTGATTCGGAAGGGCGGCACGGGAAAAACCGTATTTTTCCAGGCAAGCCGATTTCCGGCATGAGGGGCGAAGGGAGCGGACCGGCGGGTTCCAGCCGACCGGAGGGGAGCGAAACCGCAAGTCGCGGGCTCCCGCGGGTTATTTTTGAGGCTACCTGCGGGTTCCGGGGGCCCCGGGACCGCCGGAGCCGAAATGTCGCAAGTTTGAAAATGCCAAGGGAAGGTGCTAGACTAACAAACAATTCGGGCCCGGCCTCCCATGCCGGGCCAAACCTTCTTTCCCATGACCTCCCCTTAATCCTTGCCAGGGTTCGGAACTAAGGTGCGACGGACAGCTCCTTCCTTCGGGGGCTTTTTTTTGCCCTGATCGTTGACTGCCCCGAGCGCCCGGATATCCGGGCGGACCGGGAAGCCGCGTCCGGCGCCCGACCGCCCGTGAGTCTGCGGGCGCCGTTGCCGTGCGCTTTCTGGAGACCTGAGCCGACGCCGGGCCGTCGGCTTGCCGGCCCCTGTCCAGGACCCCCGCCGGGGAGACCGTCTTCTCCGGAGCCCCGCTTCCGGGCCTGTCATGTTCGGGCCCGCCATTTATAGGCCCGCCAGGCCCGCCACCGCGCCGGGCGGCGGCAAGGCCCCGGGGATCCTCCTCCGGGAACAAGCCTGACACTTGCACTCGCCTGCAGGCCCCGGGGCTCCCGCTCCCTTCGGGGCGGCCGCGCCGGACCGCCCGGAAAGCCGGGGGCGGGATACGGAAATGCCCGGACCGGCCCCTCGGACCGGACGGAAAGCCGGGAACGCGGAAAGCCGGGAACGCGTGAAGCGGAACGCGGCTGGCCTTCGTGCCGAAGGCTTCCATGAGGTCGGCGGTTCCGGCCGACCCCCCTTATCTTGGTTCCCGGCCCGCCTTTTGGCGCGCCGGGCCGGAACAAGGTGAAAATGTCAGTCAAACAGCTTATCAAGAGGCACATCTTCATAATCATCCCGGTCGTGATAGTCGGCCTGGCGGCGGCGGCAATCGTGATCCCGATGCTCGTCCCCCAGCCCGCGCGGGTGATGCCGCCTGCGGCGGTGGTCCTCCACGTGGTCGCCGAGACGCCGGTCAAGGACGCCTGGGAGGTCATCGGCTTCACCGCCGCCTCCCGCAAGGTGGACCTGGTGGCCAGGGTCTCGGGGTTCCTGGCGGAGAAGCCCTACAAGGAAGGCGGGGCGGTGAACGCGGGGGATGTCCTCTTCTCGATCGAGCCTGAACAGTACAGCGCCGCGCTGGAGGCGGCGCGGGGCAACCTCCTGTCGGCCGAGGCGCGCCGCGACCAGGCCCAGACCTCGTTCCAGCGGACCTCCGATCTGTATGCCAAGAGGACCTCCCCCAAGGCGGACTTCGACGACGCCAAGGCCGCGCTGGATGTTGCCGAGGCGGGCGTCATCTCCGCCGGCGCCTCCTACCGGCTGGCCGCGCTGGATCTGGATTACGCGACCGTGCGCGCCCCCTTCGCCGGCTACGCCTCCGACTCCCCGTTCTCCGAAGGGGCCTTCGTGGGGCCGGGCTCCGGCGTGCTCGCCACGGTCGTGGCCTCCGACCCGCTCGAAGTGAGCTTCGGCGTGCCAGACCGGCTCATGGCGGCGCTCAAGAGCGATACCCCCGGCTCGGCGCTCCCCCGCGGCGGCATCGACGAGGTGGCGGTCAAGGTGCGCTCCGCCGGCGGGCAGGAATACCCGCTCACCGGATCGCTCAGCTACATCTCGCCTCTCGTGGACGAGTCGACCGGCACATACAAGGTGAAGGCCCTCATGCCCAATCCCGAAGGCTTTCTGGCCCCCGGCGAGACGCTCAAGGTCGTCCTCGAGGACGCCCACCCCCGCCCGGCGATCCTGGTGCCCAAGGGCTCGGTGCTGGTCTCCGCCGACTCGGGGAGCTACGTCTTCACCGTTGAGGAGCTCCCTGCGGGACAGGGCGGCGGCACGGTGGCCAAGAGGGTGGACATCAAGCGCGGCAACGAGTTCCCCGAGGGCATCGAGGTCCTGGAGGGCCTCAAGGCCGGCGACAGGATCGTGGAGACGGGCATCATGAGCATGGGCGCCACCCTGCGCCCGGGCGCCCCGGTGCGGGTGGTGGAGAACTACGGCTCCGAGGCGGCTCCGGGCGGGACGCCTGGCGCGACGGCACCGGCCGGGGCGGCTTCCGGCGGGGGATCCGCCGCGCGGGGCGGGGAGGGCGCTTGACGGATGCTCTCGAAGATCTTCATAGACAGGCCGCGCTTCGCGGTCGTCATCTCGCTGGTCATCAGCATCGCGGGGCTCATGGCGCTCCTGCGGATTCCCGTCGCGCAGTTCCCCGACATCGTGCCCCCCCAGGTGCAGGTCGAGGCCTACTATCCCGGCGCCTCCGCTGAGACGGTCGAGAGCACGGTCGCGCAGAACATCGAGACCGCCGTGAACGGCGTCGAGCGCATGCTCTACTTCTCCAGCCAGTGCTCCAACAACGGCCGGTACACGCTTTCCATCACCTTCGAGGTCGGCTCCGATCCAGACCTCAACATGGTCAACGTCCAGAACAGGATGAAGCGGGCCGAGCCCCTGCTCCCCGGGGAGGTCACGCGCCAGGGCATCGAGGTCGAGAGCCGGACCTCGTCGTTCCTGAAGGCCTTCATGTTCTTCAGCCCGGACGGCACCGTCTCGCCCCTGGAGCTTTCCGACTGGGTCTACAACAACGTCGTGGACGTGTTCACCCGCATCCCCGGCGTCGGCGGCGTCAACTTCTTCGGAGCCACCTACAGCATGCGAGTCTGGCTGGATCCCGCGAAGATGGCCGGCATGGGGCTCTCCCCTTCCGACGTCGCCACCGCGTTGTCCCGGCAGAACATCCAGGCGGCCGTCGGCGAGGTGGGGGGGGCCCCAACGCTGGCCGACCAGGAGCTCCACTTCAACGTCACGGCCCAGGGGAGGCTTTCCACCGCCAGCGAGTTCGAGGACATCGTCCTGCGCACCGGCCCGGACGGCGGGATCCTGCGGCTGGGGGACGTGGCCCGGATCGAGCTTGACACCGAGAACTACTCGCCCATGGGCACCTACCGCGGCCAGCAGTCCACGGGCATGATGCTCACCCAGCAGTCCGGCTCCAACGCGGTGGAGACCGCCAACAACGTGACGGCGGCGATGGCCGATCTGGAGCTGAGGATGCCCCAGGGCATCTCCTACGTGGAGGTCTTCGACGCCACCCGCTTCGTGCGCGCCTCCATCGAGGAGGTCGCGAAGGCCATCGCCATCGCCATGGTGCTGGTCATCATGGTGGTCTACCTTTTCCTGGGAAGCTGGCGCACCACGCTCATCCCGATGTTCGCGGTGCCGGTCTCCCTCATAGGGACCTTCGCGGTGCTGGCGGTCGTGGGCTTCTCGGCCAACACGGTCTCGCTTCTGGCGCTCGTGCTGGCCGTGGGCATAGTCGTGGACGACGCCATCGTCGTGGTCGAGAACGTCGAGCGCGTCATGCGCGAGGAGAATCTGCCGCCCAAGGAGGCCGCGGTCAAGGCCATGGGGCAGATAACGGGGGCCATCATCGCGATCGCCCTGGTGCTCCTCTCGGTCTTCGTGCCGGTGGCCTTCATCCCCGGCCTTTCGGGCAAGCTCTACCAGCAGTTCGCGGTGACCATCTCGGCCGCCATGCTCATCAGCTGCTTCAACGCGCTCACGCTTTCCCCCGCGCTGTGCGGGGTCCTCATGCGCCCCGCGACCTCCGAGCCCAACTGGATCGTGAGGAAGTTCCAGGCCCTGGTCACGCGGAGCCGCAACGGCTACCACACGCTGGTGGTGACGCTCCTCAGGCGGAGCGCCTTCGGGCTGGTCGTGGCGGGCTTCTGCCTCCTGTCGTCCTACGGGATCATGAAGTTCACGCCCTCGGGATTCCTTCCCACCGAGGATATGGGCATGATCGTGGTCCAGGTGGGTCTCCCGGAGGGCACCTCGCTCAACAGGACCCGGGAGGTGCTCGACAAGGCGTCCGCCATCGCCCGTGAGATTCCCGGCGTGCAGAACCTCATGAGCGTGGTCGGCGTGAACGTCGTGAACTTCTCCAT
Organism: Deltaproteobacteria bacterium; assembly: GCA_031263485.1. Lineage (GTDB taxonomy): Bacteria > Desulfobacterota > Desulfarculia > Adiutricales > Adiutricaceae > JAIRZX01. The sequence goes on from JAISFS010000137.1 coordinate 51,630, forward strand.
GCAGGACAACGCCGCCTTCATGTTCGTGGGGCTGGCGCCCTACGAGGAGCGCGAGGATCCCTCGCTTTCCGCGGACGCCGTGCAGGCGCAGCTGAACATGCGGCTCTCCACGATACTGGAGGCCACCTGCCAGGCCTTCTCGATGCCCCCCATAGTGGGCCTGGACTCCGTGGGCGGCTTCCAGTTCATCATCATGGACTTCTCGTCCCGGACCCCCTCGGAACTCTCGCAGGAGGCCCAGCGCTTCATCGGGGCCGCGATGTCGCAGCCCGGCCTCATGATGGCCATGACCTTCTTCAACGCCGACACCCCGGTCATGGAGATCGATCTCGACCGCGACAAGGCGCTGGCGCGGGGGGTCTCCATGGACCAGATCTTCAGCGCCCTCCAGCAGTACCTGGGAAGCTACTACGTGAACGACTTCAACTACCAGGGCCGCAGCTGGAAGGTGAAGGTCATGAGCGACTTCTCGGGCCGCCGCAACGCGGCGGATCTCGAATCCATCCACGTGAAGTCGGACGACGGCGCCATGGTGCCGCTCTCCGAGGTGCTCTCGGCCCGGCTGACCACCGGACCCCAGAACATCACCCGCTACAACAACAGCCGGTCGGTCACCATCATGGGCTCCACCTACCCCGGGCTGGGCACCGGGGTGGGCATCTCCGCCATGGAGAACGCGGCCCAATCGCTCCCCTCCGACATGGGCTACGAGTGGACGGGGTCCACCTACCAGGAGCAGGAGAGCGCGGGCCAGACGGTCTACCTGTTCGTCCTCTCGTTTACCTTCGCGTATCTGTTCCTGGTGGCCCTCTACGAGTCCTGGACCATCCCCCTGGGCGTCATCATCTCGGTCTCGGCCGCCATCTACGGGGCCATGATGGCGGTCAAGCTCACTGGCTTCTCCATGGGCCTCTACGTGCAGATAGGCATCGTGACGCTCATCGCCCTGGCCTCCAAGAACGCGATACTCATAGTGGAGTTCGCCAAGGAGGCGCGGGCCGCCGGCAGCTCCATCAAGGACGCCGCCTCTACCGGATCGTATCTGAGGTTCCGCGCGGTCGTCATGACTTCGCTCGCCTTCCTGGCTGGGCTCCTTCCGCTGGTCTTCGCGACCGGCCCCGGCGCGGCGTCCCGCCAGAACGTCTCCACCGCGGTCTTCGGCGGCATGATAGCCGCCTGCACGGTGGGGCTCATCATCATCCCCCTGGTATACGCCATGTTCCAGAAGCTCAGGGAATTCTTCCACGAGCTGGCGGGCTCCCGGCTCTATGAAAGGACGATGCCCCCCGGCGGACCCGATCTCGCAAAGCCCGCCCCCGACGGCCCTTCCGGGGCCGTCCCTCCGAAAGGTCCCGCGGCCGGCCCGCCGCCTTCGGGACCCCCTCCCAAGAAGGCATAGCTCAGCTCCGGGCAACGCCCCGCGCGTCCGGGCAGGGGCCGCCCCCCGCCGGGATTCCCGCCGGCTTTCGGGCTTTGCCTTCGGCCATACCGCCTGTCCGCTTCCGACCGGTACCCCGGGGACCGTCAAGGTCCCGGGGAACCGGTCGGTTCGTTTCGGCCCCGCCTCATCGTGCGACGGCCCGGGGACGCTGGCGAGCCCTGACAGGAAAGCCGCCGGACGCAGGTGGGGTCTGGATAGGACCTGCCCCGACCGGCCCTGAGCCTCCGACAGGGACCGGGGCCGGCAGGGTCCCAATGATATCGGCCAGGGCCGGGTCCCGCCTGGCTTAGAGGCCGGTCCGCTGAACCCTGTCGGTCAGGGACATCGGGAACCTCGGGAAGGGATATGGCAGGCTTTCCTGACATCTCCAAGTTTCGGTGCCGACAGGCGGCCGTCTCTC
>JAISFS010000138.1 GCA_031263485.1 Deltaproteobacteria bacterium
CGTATCCGGGAGCGGCGCGCCCGGAAAACGGGGCAACCTGCCAATTTATTTTTAAGCTGCTTCGCCTCGGCGCGCAATATGTCCGGCATGGCCATATCGGAATCCCGGCATGGCATTTCACTCTCCCCGTCCGGCGGCCGCATGCCCGGCCGTCGCCCCCCACCGCCTTGAGCCCACCAAACGCCGTGCCAATCCGCCCTGACGTCATGCGAAACCCTCGATGCGGGGAATCCTTCGCTGGCCGCGGCAGCCGCAGGCTCGTCATCGCCTGGGCCTTGCCAGACAGGTGGGCTGCAACGGGCGCTTCCCTCAGGACTGCTTGAGGGAGGGGAGGTCTTGCCGCGCCCAGGAGGCTTCTATATTTATGACGCCTCCGTAACAAGTCGGCGAGGAAATCATGATGAAGGGACGAATGGGCGGCGATGATTCTATTGGGCATAATTTGCGGTCACGCTCATATGACTGGTATGTTTTGCCAACAATTTAGCTTTGCGGAAGCCTATGACCAGGTGGCGTCGCCTGCCTCGGGTTGCCGCGCCGACTTATCACGATTCCGTCGTTTATATGTGGTCTCAGTCAGCGTCTCCGCCAGGGTCTTCGCCCGCGTCTTTGGACGCCTTTCCGGGAGGGGCCTCCTGCTTGTTCTGGGGAGGCAGATCCGGTGGCCGTTCGAGGGAGTAGCGGCGGCGCTGGGGATCCGTCTCGTATTCGTCTTGGCTGCTAAGTTTGCGGCTTGCCTTGGCATCAAGATGTCGCAAGCGCCTCATCGCCTTTTTCGGATCCCAGGATAATTCCGCCGCGGCTGCGGGCCCGTACTCGGAGGGCTCTTCAGGGTAGAGCCTGCCTTCCGCCGGCACGCGGGTTTCAGGCGTGGTCTGGGGGATCTGCTGGAGAGTCGGCATGCCCCGGGCCTTCTGGTCCGGGTACCTGCGGCAGACGAGATACCAGGCTGTCCGGTCGGTGAGGAGCCCGTGGCGAAGCGCGAGCTCCTTGGCCTCTTCGGAATCCGCGGCGAGGGCAAGGCCCGCCGAACCGCCTTCGACGGAGTCTGCCGCTCCCGGCGCGGCGCGTTGAAGGTCCGGCTGGCCTTCAGCGGACGCGCGTGGCGGCCTGCCGCCGCCGGTCAGGGAGTCCGCGCCTCCGTCTTGATCGGGCCCCGATTCGTGAACCCAGGGACGGGCGCCCTCGTTCAATGCGGCCGCGCGGAGCCGGGCGGCGGCAAGGAGCCTTGACAGATCGTCGTCGGCCGAGGAGTCGGTCGGGCTCGCGACCAGCCTGTCGCCGCCGCCCCCGGCATAGCTCCAAGTCAGGCGCGTCGGCCCGGAGGGAGGTTCCCTGAATAGCGCCCATACGGGACAGGAGATGCCCGGGGCGAGCGTCCTGGGCGCGGGCGAGCTCCAGACGGGCGGCCCGGAGCCCCAGTCGGCTTCCACGGACACGACCGGCGTCGCGGAGAGGCAGAGGGCGAGGCGGGCGGCGGTCACTCCGGATTCCTCGGTCGGGGCCGCATGGAGCGCGGCGCCGCCTCCCCCGGCGGCGGCGGCGATGATCCTCAGGTGTCCCGAAAGGGGGCAGTGGCCGACGCTTACCGCGAACAGCCTGGTCGCGAGTTCGCGGGCAGCATCCGTCATGCCGCGGAGCCCCGCCTCAAGGCAGTCGGTCAGGAGGACCAGGGAGGGCGGGCTGCCCGGGCCTGAGCGTTCACCCGCGAATGCCGCGATCGCCCGTGCCAGTCCCTTCTCGCCGGAAGGGGTGACCAGATCGAGGTTGCGCCGCAAAAAACGCACCGTCTCCCACCTGGCGCCGGGCCCGTCGGGCCAGCCTGGGCCCAGAGGCCCGTCCGGCTTGAGCTCGGCCAGGCCGGCTCCGTTGAAGACGCAGAACGTGAGATCGGTTCTATCCCCCGCCGCGGCCAGGGCGTCCAGGAGGATGCCGCAGGCCTGTCTCCATGCGGCGCCGTCCATAGTGGAGGAGGCATCGAAAAGAACGTTGACGTGCCCGTCCCTTCTGTCCGCCGGGATCTCAGGGCGGAAGAGCGCGAGGGCGCCCCAGGCGCCTTCGCGCCGGTCGTAGAAGCCGTAGCTGGCGGCGGCCTCCGTCGGTTGCGTCCCCTCCATCAGGACCACCAGGTCCCGGTCCGGGAGCGCGCCCGGCCGCGTGCGCAGCACGAGCCCCTCTGGGGTCGCCTCGGCGGAGGTGACGTGGCTCGGGCACGAGACCCGGGCGCCGCGGCCCTGCCAGGGTATGCTGACGGACGCTGAGAGCTCGTAGCCGGCGCTCGGGGAATTCCAGATGCTCTCGTGGGGCCTGAGCTCGCCTTCCCTGTACATGTCCCCTGAACGCGGGGCCAGCACGGTGGGGACGACGATCCTCGCGGAGCCGCCGTCCCGGCTCAAAAGCTCCAGGAGCTGGAGCTCCGCCTCCGCCACGTCGCCCGGGGCGAGGTTACCTATGCTCAAGGTGAGGATGCCGGAGGACGACTCGCTCAGGATGGCCGGGCTGTCGCCGTCCAAAAGCGCGTCCTCGTAGAATTCCTCCGCCGTTTCCCTCGCGAGGAGCTCGCCCTCCATAGCTTTGCCGTTCAGCGTGAGCCTGAAGCTCACCGTCGCGGCTTCACGGGACACCGGGAAGCTGTAGACCGTCTCCAGGCATTCGCCCGAGTCGTTGCGGTAGCTCTGCCGCATGACGGAGCGGTAGAGGAGGCCGTCCACCTCCCCCTCGTGCGAGATCCGCTTGAGGGACACCGGCAGGCGGTTCATGTCTGACAAGGCTTGGCTCGGAGGCTCTCCGGCGGGCGGGGGTTTCTGGGACATGGCTCGAGGCGCTTCCGTGAAGCGGGAAGCTGGCGCGAAAAAGGCCACCGCAACTTGCGGGACTGAGGTTTCTTGACATCGGTCCCAAGTGCGGGCGGACGGCGAGTGACGTCCAGGCCGCGACGGACGGCCGGGGACGCCATGGCCAAGGCGGACGGCAAACGGATTGTGCCGAAGGCTTTGGGCTTAGGGGCGCCTGAACGCCGTTCCGGACAGCGGCTAACGGTAATAAGCCTATTTTATCAGATTTTTTGAACATCGATTGGCGGAGGACGTCCTTTCGATGGTGATCCGATCCCGAAAGCCTCTCGCCATGCTCAGGGGATGCAATCGTTTCTGGCTTCAGGGGAGCCGTCACTCTCGAGGTTTCCGCCATAGAGGAGCGGATAGCCTGAAAGAAGGGGCGTTAGGCTCGAAGGGTCACACTTGCCCGATGACCCTTTATCGGCCAACAGTTCAGCCCTTCCGTCGGCTCAGCCTCGCCCGAAATCTCCGCAACGTCCGGCGGGCCCGCACAGCCCAAAGACTATGCTCCCTCCTACGTCCTCGCCTCGCCTGAGGGCCAACGGGCCGATGCCTGTCGCTCGCGCCTGCGGGTTTGGGCGCGTGCCGTCGCTATCGCGCTTCAGGTTTGTCGGATGGCTTCCCCCGAGGTTTCCGGGCGCCGTGCCGGACGGCCTCGTCGGGGGCGGGGCTGACGGGCGCCGAGTCCGGACCGGAGGGAGCGGCTTCGTCCGGGGACCCCGGCAACGGTATCGGCTCGTCGGGCGGGGAGGCCTGGGGGATCTGCTGGAGGACGGGGATCCCCTGGGCCTTTTCGCCCTCGGGCCTCCGATGGACCAGAAACAGTCCCGTATCGGGGGTCAGGATGCCGTGGAGGAGGGCAATCGCCTGGGTTTCGGGGCCCGGGCCAAGGACCCGGCACCGCATGAGGGCCAGGAGCCTCGGAAGGCGCGGGTCCGGCGAAGGGACGGGGGGCGGGGACTGGGCGGAACACGTTCGGGTTCCGCCGAGAGTCCAGGAGAAGCGGCAGGGGGAATCCGGGAAGCCTCGGAAGAGCCCCCACGCTGCCGCAGGCTCGCCGTCCGCGACGACGCGGGGGACAGGGCTCTCCCAGAGCGCGTCCGAGACGGCGGTGGCGGCGGAGGAGCTTGGTGACCCCTTCGAAGCTTCCGGGCATTCCGGTCTGCCAAGCCCTCCAGGTTCCCCCGTCAGGGGCAGTCCCCCCGCTTCTCCTGGATTGCCCTTGGCGGTTCCGGACCGGGCGCCCGCAACCCGCAGGGACTTCCCGGATCCGGGCTGGCGCTTGGCTGCGTGGCGCCAGTCCGCCGAAACGGAAGCGAACCGCCTGGCGCGGAGCCATTTGAGGACCGCCCGGGCGAGCGATTCGGGATCTTCTCCGGGCGCGGCGGACCACGACGAACCCCCGCCCGCCTGCGCCAGACGCGCCATGAGGGCGTGATGGGGGGAGAGGCCCACCGTCAGGCAAAAGACCCCGTACGGGATCCCGGATGCCTCCTCGACCGCCCTGGCCAGTCCCGCCGAGAGCCCGTCGGAGATTACGAGGATCCTTGGCGCGGGTCTCGGGGCGGCAGGGAGTTGGCACCCGGTTTCCCGATGCTTGCGGGCGCGGGACATAGGCCGCCGGTCCGGGTCCCTGAAGGGGTCTTGAACAGCCAGGCCTCTCAAGGCCGCGGCGAGATCCTTCGGGCCGGAGGGGCTCAGGCCGCTCAAGGCCCGCGCGAGTTCCAGACGATCCTCTGGGCGCGAGGCGGTGAGGGCCTTGGTCATGCGGCAGGCATTTCCGCCCGAAAGCGCGAAGGGGGCCAGCGTGTCCCCGGGGCCCATGAGCCCGAGGAGCGCGGTGAGAAATCTCTTTGCGAATCCGATGCCCGGCCCCCTCATGGACGCGGAGGCGTCAAGAAGGACCCGGAGGGAAAGGCACGACACGGCCTCCGGATTAGCGGGCCGGAAGAGAGCGAGTCGGGCCCATCCCTCCTCCGCTTCGTCCCGGGCCACATACGAGAGGCCTTCGGAGGGGACGGGGCTTCGGTCCAGGATAAGACCGAAATCCCGGTCAGGGCTGATGCCGGGGGCAGTCTTGATGACTATGCCCCCGTTGCCGTCGGGTCTGGCGAAGACGAGATGGGTAGGCGAGCCGACCCCCAGCTCAGGGGCCGCCGGGACCGGCGGGGACTGCGGTCGGGCAGACGGGGCTGGCGGACGCGCGGGCTGGGCATTCGTCTCTGGCTGGGATGGCTGGCGAGAGGTTCCGGTCGCTGCCACGTCCTGAGCGCCGATCGGCATCGCCTGATCGCCGGGCGTCAGTGTCCGGCATGCCGGGACCCTCACTTCCACAGTGAGGCTGTAACGGGCGGAGGGGGAGGAGTGGATGCTCTCGTGAGGCTTGAGTTCTCCCTCGGCCTGGAGGTTTCCGGATCGGGGCGCCAGGCGGGCGGGCAGGACCGCTCCGGCCTGGTTTCCGGAAAGCCGCATGAGTTCCAGGGTCTCCAGAAAGGCCTCTGCGCACTCCCCTGGCAGGATGTTGCCCAGGTTCAGGGTGACCAGACCCGGCGAGGACTCGGTCAGAAGGACAGGAGAATCCCCATCGGCGAGCGCGTCCTCGTAGCGTTCCCAGGCGTTCTCCAGCGGGAGGGCCTCGGCGGCGAGCGGCTCTTTGCCCAACACGACCGAGAGCTTCAGGAGCGCGGCCTCTGCGGGCACGGGGAAGCTGTAGACGGCCTCCAGGCAGTGGGAGCTGGAGTTATGGTAACGCTGCCGGATTTCGAGGGCGAACAGGGCGCCCTTGACCTCGCCGCGGAATCGGACGGACTCCAGGGCCGGTGGAAGGCTGCCGGGCGCCTCTGTCCCCAGGGGCAGTGTTCTGCGGTGGCCTGCATCAGGCATGATCTCAATCCTTCCGGGCAAAGACCCTATTAGGGATAACCGCAAAAAGATATAATTGCTGACAGTTAAACTGTCAATAAGAAGTGGCTGATAAAGTGGCTAGAATTCCTTCCAATTCGGACGCCTGAAGAGATGAAAGCGGCTTCAATACTGGGCATCAATCAAAGACGGGGCAAGGCAGGAAAAACACGCAAAAACGCTTTTGCTTGACGTGCCCACTGTCGCGGAAGGTACCGGAAGCTTCGGGAGCTGCCAGTGGTTTCCGGAGCGCGGCGGCCAATGGAGGCGGCTGTCGAGAAACGTTGCGGAATGGGGTAATTTCAGGCAGATAGCCAGAGGTGACGAGACGCGGTCGCCGGGGATGTGGCAGGGGCCGCCAATGATCGAGGAGAAAGTCAGCCGGGCAGATCGGCAGAGGCAACGGGATCCGGACCTCGAGGAGGTTGCAGGAGTTGCCAAGGCAGTGTGGGAGCTGTGGGGGTGGAGCTGCCGGAGGTTGCGGGGGGCAGGATCAGGTCGGATCTCGCGCCTTGAAGCATGCCTGAACGGTGGCGTTGGATATCAGGGGTCGTGAACCCGTTGCCTTCACATCAAAGGGCGTTCGAATAGTCCGCTGGCGGTCCCCACCAGCGATAAAGCCTGGCTGGTTGCCAGGGGTGAGGAAAGTTGGCTTGTCTGGACAAAAAAGTTAGTAAAACCAGTATGATATGATTGAAAATCATGGATTTGACCTCTATCGTTCCGCCTGTGCCAGAAATTGCTCCTTTGTAACCGTTCACTGGTTACCCGTTCATTCCCCCGCCAAACGTCGCCCATGCCGCGGTCCCGACGCGCCGGGAATCCGGGACGCCCGCCGGCGGGACCCCGCTCCGAGGCCAGCCCCGCGGCCTGACCTTGCGGACGGCCGGAAGAGGTGATACCTTATGTCGCCCTCCGGTCCGCGGCAACCTCCACCCCCGTTCCGCCCCGCCCC
>JAISFS010000144.1 GCA_031263485.1 Deltaproteobacteria bacterium
CCCTCCCCACCCCACCTCATTCCGCGTGCTCCAGGACACTTGGATGCCTGCCCGGAAGGCAGGTTCACCGACAGGGCGGCCATCAGATACTTCAGGAGTCGCAGAGACCTGCTCCGGACGCTTCCATCGGACGAAGCCCCTTCCGAAGCGGAGGCCGCCGAGACGCCCGCAAGCCTGGTCGCCCGCTTCTGCGCCCCCTCAAACTATCATGGTCCGCAGAGTTCATGGTCATCCAGACGGTCCCTGCCGGAATGGCAGGCGCTCGTCCGATGCCTCCCGGGCACGGCGGCGTCAGCCGCCAAGCACTCAGTCATAGGCCCGGGTCCCGGCCCGAGGCCCGGCTTGGGTCCCGGACGCCAGGACGTCATTATGCTGAAAATCCCGTTTCCGACAGCCCGGATGCCATGAACCTCTTTTCAACCAAAGGCTCACGCCGAAAGGTCCCATGTCGCCGTCAACGGTAGCCAGCCTGGTCCGGACAGCCGCATCGACAATAGGGGGAGGGCCATTAATTGCCGATTCGCGGGTCAACCTCTTGCATCTCCCAAGCAGACATAGCCGTTTGACAGCCTCCCTGAGAGCCTGTATATTTCAGAAATGTGTTTTTCAACCTGACATCTTGTGCCAAGCTAGCCCGGCATACGCCGTTCCGTCCGTTGCTCTCAGGCACCCTCCGGCGCTCAGGCTCTCCGGAACCTGACCTTCGCCTGAAATCCGTCCGCGAGGCCCTTCGACCTGCAGTCGCCAAGACGACCACAGGCCTGAATCGATCTTCCGGCCTTGGACTGCAGTCAGGGCGTCTCGCTACGGAACCGGACACATATGGCGGGTTACGGCGGACGGCCCTGAAACTAATCATCGGCAGAGACTCATCGGCAGAGACGGCCTTGTCTGGATCGACCGATTGAACCCGCCTTGGTCCCTTACTTCATCTCGGCGTGAGCGCATGCCGGTCAAAGGCGATCGCGGTCCGGCTTTACCTCCTTTATCATCGACTTCCCTCGCTCCCCCGTCTCTTTAGCCGTCCCGCTCCCCATAAAACCGATCTCGACCCGGTTTCGTTCCGCCAGGCCCATGACATCCTGAAGGCCCCCTCCTGACTGACTCTGATAGTCGAAGCTACCCCTTCTGCGGTCCACCAGTACGGCGGTCCGGGTGCCCTTTAGTCCGGGTGTCCATTAGTCCGGGTGCCCGGCATTCCCACTCTCCGCCAGTACGGCAGTCCGGCTCCACGGAGACCGCTAGGCTCCTGCGGGAAACTCTGCCGGGAATCGTAACCCTTGGGTAACGCGAGTCCTGAAACAACTGAACCCGGCGATCCGCCCGCTCGAGCCACGCTACAACAGCCGGATGCAGCGCCACCGCGACGACTTGTTTGTCATGCCCTTTCCCTGACAGCCGTTCCGCAGATCCCAGGTCAAGCTTTACGGTCGGAACCGTACGGCATCCATCCAACGATTGCCATCCTCGAACGGACGGGCAAGGCCCTTCCTGACGGCGGACGAGAAATCCCCGAGGACGCCTTCAATCGACATGAATCGCAGACCAGTATTTCATGCAATGTCAACAACTTAAGGGAAGTGGTGTCTGGCAAGCTGTTGATATCATTAGTATAAATTCCAGGAAAACTGTCGTTTTATACCTTAAGTTGTTGACATTGGTATTTCATGGCCTCGAGGCCCCCTGTTTCTGCCCGGAGCGCGGGAGCTTGTCCCTAAGTGCTGATGCGCTCCACTGTCCGAATCCCGATGCCCCGACCGACCTCCTGGCAATCTCTCGCGACCGGACCGCCCGAACGCCAACAGGCTCGAGCTGCCTCAGCCTGAACCGGAATCACGCTTGAACAGAACACCACGCATCTGACGCCTTGATCGCCCCGAAAACTTGAATCCCTCAGGATCCGGGGAACCGTTGTCCCGTGCATCCCTTAATCCCTAACCCCGAAGACCATGATATCCTTGTCCGTAGCCGCAACTGGAGCTCATTGACATGACGATCGCCACGGAGCCCGTACTCCCGGAACACGCCGCCCCTCCCCTTCCGCCGCCCGTAAGCTGGACATGCCAGCCGACTCCTGCCGTAGCCGCCAGCCTTCCTCCGAAGGCGCCCGGGACCTCCGCGCCAGACATCCCTGCTCCGACGCTGATCCTGGGCCTTGCCCTGGGCCTGGGCCTGGGCCTGATCACTGGCCTAGCCGCTGGCCCGTGCCTTGCTCAACCGACCGGCACGTCCCCGAGGGATAGGGTGTCCCTTCTCGTGAACGACCCCGAGAGCCTTACGGCGCATCGCGCCATAGACGGGGCCGACTTCGGGCCCGATACGGAAGTGCGCGTCTTCTGCCTCTCCGAGCTTGAGGGCGAACCCGAGGACGCCGAGTTCGTGAAGGGGTCGCGGCTCCTCATCGTGGACGCCATGGGGGCGAGGCTCACGCGCTGGATGAGGGACAACGGGGCAGTCGGCGACGACCGCGCCATCTTCGCTCTGCGGGGCGGCAGGCAGAACGACGAGCTGAAAAAGGCGGGGTTCATGTTCGACGACCGGGTCGCGGACTACTACCGGAGCCTGTCGCCGGAGAACGTGGCCAACATGGTACGCAGGGCCATCAGCCTCTCGTTCGACCCTGACAGGGACTACGCGCCGATAGCCGAGCAGCACGAGCTGGGGGTCTATCATCCCTCCGCGCCGAGGGTATTCGGGACTGCCGAGGAGTATATGGAGTGGTACAGGACACAGCCCTCCTACGTCGAAGGCAGGCCGCTTCTCGGCATCATGTTCTACGCGGGCTACCTCCTGGAGGGCCAGCGGGAGCCGCTGGACGAGCTAATCGGCATCATGGAGGAGGAGGGCTTCAACGTCTTTCCGGCCCTGGGGAGCGATCTGCCGCTGGCCGAGAACCTGATGCTGGATCCCGACCGCAAGAGCAGGGTGGACGCGGCGCTGTGCTTCTCCTTCAGGTTCGCCATGTCGGACGATCGGGCGCGGAAGGCGTTCGCGGACATGGACGTGCCCGCCTTCAACGCCGTCAGGATCAACGGCCAGACCCTGGAAGACTGGCGCGAGAGCCCCCGGGGGGTCGGCCCGTTAAGCATCATCATGAGCATCGACAACCCCGAGACCACCGGGCTCATTGAACCCGTCATCCTCATGGGCAAGCGCGCCGAGACCCTCTCGGACGGATCCACGGCCTGGCACTACGAACTCATGCCTGACCACGCGCGGCACGCGGCCAAAAGGCTCCACGGGCGCATCGCCCTCAAGACGAAATCGGCCCCCGAAAAGAGGGTGGCCCTCATGTACTGGAACAACTCGCGGGGCAAGCAGGGCATCGGGGCGTCCTACATGAACGTCTTCCGGAGCATGTCGGCCATAGCGGAGAGGCTCGCGGCCGAGGGCTACGACATCCCACTCGACCCGCCGCTCACGGAGGAGGAGGTCAAGGCACTGGTCCTCCGGGGCGGGCGCAACATCGGGTCATGGGCGCCGGGGGAGCTCGACTCGCTCATAGACGACGGGAGCGCGGTGCAGTGGCCCGTCTCGGAGTACCTCGAGCACTTCCGGAAGCTTCCGCAGGAGTTCCGGGACAAGGTCACCGCGCAGTGGGGCCCCCCTGAGGACGCCGCCATCATGGCCAGGGACGGGAAGCTCATCATACCCGTCATCGTCAGGGGCAACCTAGCGCTCCTCCCCCAGGGCTCGCGCGGGATGTCCGACGACCCCATGAAGCTGTACCACGACCCCCACGTCTACCCGCACCACCAGTACATCGCGGTGTACCTGTGGCTGGAGCACGTCTGGAAAGCGGACGCCGTAATCCATCTGGGCACCCACGGGACCCTGGAGTGGCTGCCCGGCAAGCAGACGGGGCTGGCCCTCACCGATCCTCCGGAAGTCACGCTCGGGACGCTCCCGGTCGTCTACCCTTACATCATGGACGATCTGGGCGAGGGCATCCAGGCCAAGCGCCGGGGCAGGGCCGTGATAATCGACCACCTCATCCCGCCGCTCGTGACCGCCGGCGGCTACGAGGAGTACGAGAAGCTGGCCGGGCTGGTGAAGGAGTACGAGGACGCGGAACGGATAGGGTCGCCTACCGCGCCAGGCTACCTGGACGAGATAGCGGTGCTTGCCGGGACCATGGGGCTGGGGAAGGATCTTGACATCGGCGACTTCCGGACGGCCGAGGCGGTCCAGAGCCTCTCCGTATACCTCGAGTACCTGGCGACGACGGACGTCCCGTACGGGCTCCACACCTTCGGCACGTCCCCTTCGGGCGACGCGGCGGAATCGCTCCTGGACGTGATAAGCGGCATGAACCCCCGGCTCGACCGCGCCGATACCGCTGCGAAGATCGCGGCCTCCGGCCCCAACGAGCTCGACTCGCTCGTGAAGGCCCTGAGGGGCGGCCACGTCGAGCCCGGGGAGGGCAACGACCCGGCCCGCAACCCCGCGGCGCTTCCCACGGGCCGGAACTTCTACGGCATCTCGCCCGGGAGGATCCCCACTGCGGAGGCCTGGCGGCTGGGCCGGATGGCGGCGGACGAGATCATCCGGAACTACATGGCGGCTCACGACGGGACGTTCCCCGACAAGGTGGCGGTCGTCCTCTGGTCTCTGGAGGCCCTGCGCAGCGAGGGCCTGAACGAGTCGACCGTCCTGGCCCTCATCGGGGTCGAACCCGTCTGGGATCCTTCGGGCATCGTCTCCGGGACAAGGCCCATACCCGGAAGCGTATTGGGCCGTCCCAGGGTGGACGTGGCCATAGACGCCTCGAGCCTGTACCGCGACCTGTTCCCGGACAAGATCCTGTTTCTTGACAACGCGATCCGCCAGGCGGCGGTCCAGGACGACGTGGAGAACTTCATAGCCGCAGGGGACGAGCGCAACCGCCGGGAGCTCCGGGCCAAGGGATTCTCCGAGGAGGAGGCCGGGCGCTTCTCCAAGGTCCGTATCTTCTCCGCCAGGCCCGGCGCCTACGGGAACCGCGTCGCGGGCGCCGCGCTCGCCTCCGGGCAATGGGACGATCCCGAGGACATCTCCCGCACGTTCAGGGAGAACACCGGCTTCGCGTACGGACAGGGCTTCTGGGGCGAGCCCGCCCGCGATTCCCTGGAGATGAACCTGTCCGGCGCCAAGGTCGCCTGGCACTCCCGGACGTCCCGGCTCTACGGCGTCTTGGACAACGACGACAACTTCATGTACCTGGGCGGCCTGGCCATGGCCATCACGTCCCTCTCGGATCAGCCTCCCGACACCTTCATCGCCGACCAGCGCACGGCCGGCCAGGTGAAAATGGCCCCGATCGCGAACTTCATCGGCCAGGAGACCAGGGCCAGGTACCTGAACCCCACGTGGATCGAGGGCATGAAGGCGGAAGGCTACGCGGGGGCCCGCGAGATGTCCGATTTCGTGGAGTTCCTCTGGGGCTGGCAGGTGACCGCGCCCGGGGCCGTGGACGATTCGCTTTGGGACCAGACCTACGAGGTCTACGTCGAGGACAAGTACGGCCAGGATCTGCCGGAATTCATGGACGAGAACAACGCCTGGGCCTTCCAGTCGATTACCGGCAGGATGCTCGAGGCCGTCCGCAAGGGCTACTGGGAGCCCTCAGAAGAGGCCCGGCGGAAGCTCGCCGCCGACTACGCCACGAGCGTGATCGAGCGCGGCGTCGCCTGCTGCGACCACACCTGCAACAACCCCCAGTTGAACCAGATGGTCATGAACATCATCTCGCTTCCCGGCGTCATGAGCCCCGAGCTGGCGGCCCAGTTCAGGATGGCCATCGAGGCTATGGGCAAGAAGCCGCTCGAGGAGCAGGCGGCGGAGAGGGAAAGGCTCTTGAAGGATCTGGGCGAGCAGCGGAGAGCCAACGACACGAACCCGCCCACCGAGGCCGGGCCGACCGATGACCAGTCGGACGCGGAAAGCGTGAGGGGCCTCAGGATGGAATCGGTTGACCGGCCCGCCGAGGACAGCTCTCTTTCCTCCTCCGGCGTGGAATGGACCGTGTCCGCCTTCGTCCTGGCGATCCTTGCCGTCTTCTTCATAGGCTACCGCATGATGTCCCGCAAACGGCGCCGGCCGCCGTCCGGCGGCCCGGAGGCGAACGTAAGCCAGACCGGAGGCGGCCCAGCCTCTTCCGCCGACGCGATCACGGACAGCCGGGATGCCGGGGAAAGCGGCAAGGGAGCTGACCGCTGAACGGCTTCAGGCCGGGTCGCATCGGGTCCCCGTGCGGCTCAGCGAGATCTCACCCGCGTCTTTCCCTCCGGCTGACATGACCCGGTCACGACAGGCGTGGGCCTGAGGCGCCCCCGTCACCGGCAACACGCCGCAGGGAAAAACCCCCGAGACCATGCCTCGGGGTTCACGCCGGACTGGCTGAAAAGGGACACAGAACGGGGATCACGGCCTGTCCGCGTGGACGGAAACCATAGACCGCCTCAGGGAAGACCGCAGACGTGCGGAAGTTTACTGCCGGCTTCAGGCCGAGCACGTGCCGGAGCTGCCCCCCGGGCGTGAACTGCCAAACGAAAGTCCTGACGACACAGACCGTTTTGGTATATTGCCAGAACGATATGGGGCTCGCGCACAGGCGTACGGCTCAGGACACAGGCGAACGGCTCAGGACGAAGACTGGTGAAAGACGTTCAATCCCCTCAACGCCATGAGGGAAACATCCGGCTACTGAAGATCTGACATCGCCCAGCTGCCGCGTGATGATCAGTGGCCAGACGAAGATCCAGCACAGGTTCAAGGTCGGTTGCAACGGCTAGAAGTTCATACGGATCGAATGCCATAATAAAATCTTGATCCGTTTCAGGAAATTATCGTCTTCATAATGACGTTCGTGATCGCATAACAATTCAAAGACAGATTTTATGACGAGAGAGCAACAAGATGGGGTATGTGTATCCAGAAATCTAAAATCAGCATACTCAAATATAGATATGTAACGAGCAGTTTTTTTTAGACAGTCGCGGACTCTCTCTTCACGAAGCAGTCATGGAAACTTGCCCTTACCGCAACCAATTCTCTAAAAAACCAGTATCCCTGCCATGATTGAGACGGCCAACCTCGAAACCTGGATCTTCCGTGGCATTATCACGCTTTCTCCCTACTTGACGGATAGTTGACATGCCTGGTTTATTCACGTACAATAAATACGTTGATGTAATTAGTCGGCGAGGGATTCATGGCAAAGAACGGGATGGGGCGGCGGCAGTCCAATCAGGTTGACTGGCAGTCATGCCTCTTTAACAGGTTCGTCTTGTCTGCCATTATGCCTCCTTGATGGCAATGACCAGGGGGCATCGCCTGTCTCGTGTTGCCATTCCGACCTATTACGGTTCCGTCGTTAATATGGCGTTAGCGGCATGGTCGAACTCCAAGATCCCGCTAGGCGGTTGCCCTGACGTCGTTACAGGGATTCCATGGGCTTTCCCGTCGCAGAGGTCAACCAGATTTTCTTAGGTGCCTTTACACCTTGTCTCAGATCTCATATCCCTGTAAGTATCGTAGGTGAACTGCCATCATGGAGTCCAAATCATGGAAGACGATTGCAAATCCGTGGAAATCACCGAAGATTCATTCTTGCAATTAAGGCTGCAAGGAGCGGTGTATGTAGACAAAACTTCGTTTATTGTTCAGTTGGCAAAATCACGCGGTCCTTTTTTTCTCTCGAGGCCGAGGAGATTCGGCAAAAGCCTTTTGCTTGACACCTTCCAACAGATGTTCGAAGGAAAAAAAGAGATTTTCGCCGGGCTGGAGATTGAAACTCTGTCTCCGAATTTCGCCGAGAGGATCTTTCCTGTAATCCGGATCAACATGAATACCGTTGACTCCGATCCGAACCATTTCCAAGACGGCTTGATAAGCAAGTTAATTCCTATTGCCAATTCATATGATGTTCAAATCAGCCGATCCAGCATCGCCAACGCTATCAGCGATTTGATAATGAATATTTCCATAAAATGCGCCGCTCCGAAAATCAATGACATGAGCCACGGACGCGTCAATGTTGGAGACAAAAACGTTGTCATTCTCATCGATGAGTATGATTTCCCTTTGTTGAAACACCTTCATGATCCAGTTAAAATTGAAAAAATCAGATCGATGCTATATGATTTTTATTCATCGCTCAAGGGATGCAGCAATTTTCTTCGCTTCACATTCATAACAGGGATTACAAAATTCAAGCAATTATCGCTTTTTTCGGCGATGAATAACATCAATGACATCAGTTTTCACGAAAATTTTTCAGCTATCTGCGGTTTTACCAAAAAGGAAATAACCGATTCATATGGGAAGCATCTTAACAAGGCCCTCCCTAAAGTGATTGAAAGGGGAGGGTTGCCTAGTGGTTCGACCGTTGACGATATCATGGACAAGATTTCGTATTGGTACGATGGCTACAGTTGGGACGGAACGACAAGAGTGTTCAACCCGTTCTCGATCAAAAATTTTCTCGAAATATTTTTGTTTAAAGACTATTGGTATGAATCGGGAACATCTCTTTTCACTGGTATTATGAATTCTTTCGATGGAAACCGGCTCTCGATATTTGGCAGAGATATATCCTTAGAGTCCCCTATCGCAATTCAGGACACGGGCAACATAAAGGATGAGGCGTTCCTTTTGCAGGCGGGCTATCTGACTATCGACAGCATCTCCTATATCGGCGGCTCAGAAATCTATCGATTGAGAATTCCCAACAATGAAATCAAAAGAGCGCTAAACAAAGAACTTTCGGACAAATTCCTAAGTTTTATAGCGAACCTTGAGTTCATGGATAAAAGTGGCGAGCCTCTTACCAATTTTACGAGCATGAAAGACAAACTATTATCTTCCTTATGGTCCTGCGACGTCAACAGCTCGGAAGAGCTACTAGGTTCCATATTCTCAGGAAATCCGAAAGAATGGTATCGTAACGTAGGCGAAGGCAGTTATAAATTAATTTTACTGACCATCATGCGGTTCGGAGGAGCGATTTTCACCGGAAACTTGCTGGAGGCTTTGGGAGAAGTATATTCCAATGCCGGCAGAGCTGATCTCTTGTTGGATGTATCAGGTAAAGGCTATATTGTCGTGGAGCTTAAATACGCGTCCGATTCTGACAAACCAGGAAATTCCGATGCTATTCCTGGTTTGCAGACCGTTCCGATCAAGGTTCTTGCTGACCCTTCAAGCGACCATGGACCGCGTGCCGATATTGACGGATGTTCCAGACTAATAGAACTGGGAAGTCTGCCGGATAACGTCAAACGCATCCTCGAAAGAAAAATTAATGAGGCTTTCAAGCAGATATCCGAGAAGGATTACACCAAGCCTTATCTCGCTTCCGGCAAACCAGTCCTGGCTGCCGCAGTGGCGGTTTACGGCACATCCGCAGTGATGGTACGTTTCGGGAGAATTGTGTGGAAAGCCAACGGGGATAACGAGACGGATATCAAGGAAATCGAGCTGTCCGCCCCATAGGAATCACTCCTCGGCTCATGATGCCATGATTTCCAGCCGTACTCCCGGGTGATCGGCTGTTGGGCGCGAAACCGGAATAGCTGGTTCTTTCGATCATGGAGGTGCGGTCAGGACGAGAAAAATGTATCACCTCATAAATGCGACTCAGAAACCTCAAAAAATACATGCCGATATGCCGATGTTAGGAGAGGCGCCGGAAAGGGCGTGAGGCGGCGGTTCGGCAACGGCTCCAGTGCCCGGTGCCGCAAGCTGAAAACCTCCCGTATGGGATACACGAAATCCTTATTCCGTAACATCCCCCCCTATGCCGTATGCCGTAATGCTCATCATCGAAGTCAGGCGCTCGTTTGAACAACACGCATTCCAAGGCCTTAGACCAATTTAATCCCCATATGCCCAAAATAGGTGCCAAGCCAAACATGTCAAACGATTCGCTCAACTCAGTAAAGACGCGTCTTACTGCCAGATCGCAACGCCTCTGTCAGGCGTAAACCGGGTAAAGAAGCCCGTGGCCCTCCGGCTTACGGTGAGGGCATCCACGCTCCGAGCGCGGTTCGAGTCCAGCTATCATCTCCGCCGTATTTTCTGCCAGTACCTTCGCGGACTGGACGTTGAGCCTGCCCCCCGTGTCCGCCGCAACTGAGGCGGAAGCGCCTTTAAGCCTCGGTGAGAGGATCAGGGCCTCGGATTGGCTTTTCTGCCCCTTCTCGGCGCCATTCCCCGCCTTCCCGGCCTCGCCCGGGGCACCTTCACTGGCGCCGTCGGGAGCGTTTTGAGGAGGACGGTACTCCGGACGCTGATAGATCGGGCCCATGCGCCCTAAGGTGTTGTAAGAGTTGCGGTTCTCGACCTGCATGCATGACTCTCCTAAGCGGGGCTCAACGCCGGGGGCCTCAAGCCCCCGGCGGCAAACCCGTTAAAGGAAATCTCCCCGCTTGAACTTCAGGGCCTCCACCGCCGCCAAGGTCGCGGTCTCGGAACCCAGCTCCCTCAACGGGTCGTCCTCGGGAAGCTTCTTGGTCAGGCTGTCCAGCCCGCCCGAGGCGAAGGACAGCTCCTCGGCCAGGGGGGCCAGATCCTTCAACGTGTTGGAGGGATCCCCCAAGGACACCGCATACTCCTCCAGGAGCCCAAGCGTCTCCTCTATCTTCTGTGCCGCCTCCTGGGGGGTTGCAGCGGGCGTCCCGGAAGCCGAGTCGGCCTTCAGGATCGAGAGCTGGAGCTGGGAAAGGCTGTTGCGGCTCAAGAACTCGCTCGCCTGGGAGCGTTCGGAGCTCTTGGTGCCAGAAAGGAGCTCCATCGCGGACTTTAGACCTTCGGAGGCCCCTGGGCCCTGCTCCATCAGTGCGGCAAAATCTGCCGAGCCTGCCTTCTGGGCGCGGGCGGCGGCCGTCTCGGTCTGGGGGCGGAGGAACACGGCCTCGGCGATGCGGTTCGGATCTACTTTCATGGGAAGTCCTCGGATTTCCTGGCATTTCCTGGGTTTAAGGGCCCAGGGGGCTCGGGGCCTGCAACGGCCCAAATGTCACGGAGGGCAGACGCCCCTGGCGGTTACCCTTCAGGACAGTTTGCTAGCAATAACCTGGCCAGCATTCCGCCCCGCTACGGCCCGGGGCGGCCTGCAGGACCGGATAAGGGATGACAAACTCAAGATGAGCGCCATCCCCGCTGCCGACAGAGCCATGATCATCGCCCTCCCGGCCTTGCCTTGCCTACAGTTCTGAATTGCGACCCAGGTGCCCGATGTCCCGAACGGCCCCTCGTCCGGGACTTCTGCCTCGACGGCAGGACGAAAGGTTTCCGCCAGGAGAGCCGAAGCAATTGTCAGTCCCCCTGAAGGACCATGACCTCCCATGGTGCCATCCTCCACTCCCTGCCACCACGCCTCTCGACGGCTTTCCGCCTGCATGATGCCTCTCCCCTTACCCGTCCGCCGCCTTCCATCGCCTCCAGGCATCATCTTCTCTATTTCCCGCCGCTACTCGCAGACTCTCCCCTTCATCAACCTCAACCCGTACCGCCTGTCGTTGCGCATGACTTTTCCCTGCCTCTCAACATTACTGCGCCTCCCTACCCTCTTCACTGTCTCCACTAACATCTCGATCGCCTCTCAGATTCTCAGCCTCTCCGCATCCCCGCATCCCCGCATCCCCGCCTCCCCGCATCCCCGCATCCCCGCCTCCCCGCCTCGCCGCATCCCCGCATCCCCTCCCCCACGGCCTCTCACCCACCCCCTTGCCTCTTCACCGTCTTTCTGCTGCATCCCTCTCCTCCTTCAGATCCATTCAGCCGACACCCATCTGGTCGGACGACGCTCACCCGAAAACTCCTGTCCGGGCACAGGACGACAGAGGAAAGCTCGACCCGCTCCAGGACAAAAAAAACCCCTGGAGGACGCCGTGCGCCTTCCAGGGGAATCGGGATATTCGCGGGTAAGTATATGGTCGGGACAACTGGATTTGAACCAGCGGCCCCTGCGTCCCGAACGCAGTGCTCTACCAGGCTGAGCTATGTCCCGAACCGGCGCCCCCGCTAGGGAGGGTCTTTCCTCGGACTTGAGAATATAGAGCGCGGAGGCGGTTTTGTCAAGGACCTTTTGACGGCGCCTGGCCCGAAGCCTCGGTCGGCGGGGGCTCTCGAGGCTTTGCCGCCGACCGTCGGGCTTCAAGGCCAAAGGGTTGAAATGTTCAAGGCCGCATGCCGCCCGTCTCAGAGCCGGTCGAAAGCCGTGGCTCCCCTGGGGCGGACCGACGCGCGTCAAGCCCGCCTGCGCCCCGTCACAGGCCGATGGTCCTCCGGGACTCAGCCGACCGGGCGCCATCGACCTTATGCAATATGACGCCTGAGCTTCATGCGCCCGTTAACGAGCATCATGAGCCTTCAATCGAGCTTCAGGCGCCGGCAACCGTGCTTAAGCCGCCGGCCAACCGAGCTTCCAACGGCCGATGCCCCCGTTCCCATGCGGGCGCGCGCTTTTTTGCGGCTTTCGCGGCCCGGCGACAGGACGACCGTCCGTCGGCCTTGCCGCCCGTCAGGCGCCCGATCGACTGCCGCCTTCAGATCTGGGCCTGAGGATCCTTGTAGGCTGCCGCCCGGGGGATCGGCAACGCGCTCTTGCGCCCGGTGTACTTCAGCCAGGGCTTCACGTGGGGGAGCCGGTACTCCGGAAAGACATCGGGCTCGCCCGCGGCGGGAGGGCTCAGCCGCCTCACTATCGGGATCCGCTCCTTCAGGGCGACCCCCTGGCTATCTTCCCAGACCTTCGGGTTCTGGATGATGGAATCCTCCTGGATCTGGTAGCGGCGCATGCCCACGTTCAGGATGCCCGCCACGGCCAGCATGGTGACGTACAGGGACGTGCCCCCGTAGCTCACGAACGGGAGCGGGATGCCGACCACGGGGAAGAGCCCGGTCACCATCGCCAGGTTGATTATCATCTGGAAGAACAGGAGGGACGCCAGGCCCAGGGCCAGATACTTGCCGAAGAGGTCCCTGCTTCGGGCGACTATGCCCAGGGCCGAGACGAAGAGGCAGAGGTAGAGGGCGAGCACCGTGCAGCATCCCACGAAACCCCACTCCTCGGCCAGGGCCGCGAAGGCGAAGTCCGTCTTGGGGGCGGGCAGGAAGCCGTACTTCTGCTGGGTGCCGTCGTGGAAGCCGCGGCCCAGCACCTGGCCGCTCCCGATGGCCCGCTTGGACTGGATTATCTGCCAGCCCTTGCCGTTGTAGTCGTCCTCGGGGTTGGAGTGGGTGAACACCCGCTCCAGCTGGTAAGGCCGGATGATCTCCTTCTCGAGGAGCACGTCCAGGCCTCCGAAGAGGAAGACCCAGGCGACCGCCGCCGCCAGGACGGCCACGATCGCGAGGACAAGCGACCGCGACCAGGACACGTAGAGGAACATCGGGAGCGCGGTGAACCCCAGAAGCCCGGCCGTGCCCAGATCTGGTTCCTTCAGGATCAGGGCCACCGGTATCAGGGTGGCCAGGGTCGGGAGCGCGAAGGTCTTGAGCGTCAGGCCCTGCTTGGCGAACTCCTTGGCAGAGAACAGGGCCGCCACCATCACGACCAGGGCGGGCTTCATGAACTCCGAGGGCTGGAAGCGGAAGCCGCCCGGCTCCAGCCACCGCGTGGCCCCGCCGGCGGTGACGCCGAAGAACTCGACCAGGACCAGGAGCCCCACCCCCACCCCGAAGATGACCCAGGCGAAGCGGCGCAGGATACCGTAGTCGGTCGCGATCACGATCGTGCAGATGACGAAGGCGCTGCCGAAGAAGACCAGCTGCTTGCCGAACTCCGACATCCCGCTTTCGGGGGGGTGGTTCAGGGAGATGCTGTACAGGTTCACCAGCCCGCAGAAGACGAGTCCGGCCGCGGAGAGCGCCAGGGGCCAGGAGAAGTTCTCGAAAAGCCTCCGGTTCAAGGAAAGAAGTTTCACAGCTCCCCCTTCCAGCCGGAAGGCCGGTCAGGCTGCGCCTGGTAGGGCGGCATCAGGGTCGTGTCCACGGACTTGTCGAAATAGGCGGCCAGCACCTTCCGGGCCACCGGCGCCGCGTTGGCCCCGCCGCCTCCGGAATGCTCCAGGAGCACGGTCACCACCACCTCCGGATCGTCCGCCGGGGCGTAGGCCGTGTACCAGGCGTGATCCAGGTAGCGGTAGGGCCTGCCGCCGCGGCCGTAGTTGTGGTAGCGTTGGAGGCTGACCACCTGGGCGGTGCCGGTCTTCCCGGCGACGCGGACGCCGGGGAGCCCCGCCCTGCGTCCCGTGCCGCCGGGATCGTTCACGACGGCCTCAAGGCCCTTCCGGACCTTCTCCACGTAGTCGGGCCTCAGGTCGATGCGGTTTATGACCTCGGGTTCCACCCGGTCAACCAGCCGCCCGTCGAAGTCCATCACCTCCTTGACCAGGTGCGGCCGCATCAGCGTGCCGCCGTTCGCGGCGACCGCCGTGTACTGGGCCACCTGAAGCGGAGTGGCCAGTACGTAGCCCTGACCGATGGAGACGGGGAGAGTCTCGCCCAGGTTCCAGGGGGCCTTGAAGCGCCTGAGCTTCCAGTCCTGGTCCGGGATGAGGCCCGGGGTCTCGGCCATCAGGTCCGCGCCCAGCACCCGGCCCAACCCGAAAAACTCCCTGAGCCTGCGCGCCATGCGGTCCACCCCCAGGCGCCTCCCTGTCTCGTAATAATAGACGTCGCAGGATTCCTTGAGCGATCTGTGCAGGTTGACGCCCCCGTGGCCCCGGCGGTTCCAGCAGCCGAAAAGGTGGTTCCCGAGCCTCAGGCCGCCCCCGCAGTGGAACACGGACTCGGGGGTGATGACGCCTTCGGCGAGCGCGGAAAGGGAAACGGCGATCTTGAAGGTGGATCCAGGCGGGTACTGCCCGGAGACAGCCCGGTTGGTCATGGGGTGGAAGGGGTCGTCGTTTAAGGACTTCCAGCGCTCCGCCCCGACCCCTCCGGTGAAGTCGTCCAGGTTGAAGTAGGGGCTGGAGGCCATGGCCAGGATCTCGAAGTTGCGCGGGTCCATGATCACCACGGCCCCGGCCTTCTCGCCCAGCACCGCCTGGCTCACCCGCTGGAGCCGGCTGTCCAGGGTCAGGATGAGGTTGCGGCCCGGCGAAGGGTATTCGCTCTCGAGCTCTTCCAGGAGCCTGCCCTTGGAGTCCACGGTCATGAGCCGGGTGCCCTTGGATCCGCGCAGGAGCGAGTCCATGGACTGCTCGATGCCGCTCTGGCCGATGAGATCCCCCTGGCTCAAGCCCGGGTAGTCCCCGCTATCCAGCCGCGAGCGGTTGATCTCGCCGAGGTACCCCAGGATATGCGGCGCGAACGATCCCGAGACGGGCTTCCGCATCGAGCTGAGCCTCACCGAGAGGCCCTTAAGGCCGTAGCGGCGGGTCTCCAGGAGGGTCATGTCCGCCCTGGTCAGATCGGAGAGCCAGACCGAGGCCAGGTAAGGCTGTTTACGGAAAGGGGCGAAACGGCGGTAAAGATCGTCGGGGTCGCGGCCTATGGTCCTTCCCACCTCCTGGGCCAGCGCCCGGGCCGCGTCGTTGTTTCCGACCTCCCTGGGCGTCACCATGAGCTCGTAGCTCACGGAGTTGTCGACCAGGATCCGCCCGTTGCGGTCCTTGATGAGCCCCCGGGTCGTGGGGATCTGGGTGAAGCGGGTGTAGTTCACCTCGCTTTTCTGGAGGTACTCCTCACCCATATCCACCTGGAGGAACCACAGCCGCGCCACGATGACCGTGAAGGCGGCGATAAGGATCCAGTGGAGCCAGAACAGACGGAAGGCCTCGCCGGGCGCGGCCTTTGCTTCCCCTGCGGGAGCCGTCCAATGGCCCACTAGTCCCTCCTCTCGGCCGCCGCCCGGTCCAGGAACCTGAAGACGGGGATGCCCGCCAGGGCCGTAGTCAGACCCTGTATACAATATATGCTAAAATGCTGATATATCACTCTAACTGGATTCATACCTGTATAAATATACATCAAGAGGGGATACAAGACAATGCCCCCGGCGAGGACCGCCGCGAAGGCGACGAGACAGGCGCTCCAGGTGCGGTTGATCTCGACCGTCCGCATGAGGGCCTTCGCCAGGAGCGCCTCCAGGACCATCACCAGGGCCCAGCCGCCGGCAGGACCGTAGGAGATGCCGTCCCGCAGGAAACCCAGAAAGAAGCCCCCGCCCGCAACGGCCCAGGTCTCGGCGCGGAGAGCGAGCCACACCAGGACCAGCGCGGACGCGTCCGGGGCGAATCCCCACAGGAATCGCCTCCCGTGGGGACCGTCGAAAAGCAGGTCGAAAGCCCCTCCGGCCAGAAGGGCGAGCGCGGCTCCGGCGGGGGTCAGTCCCTTCGCGCGGATATTCTTGGCGATACCCGACAAAGGCTAGGCCCCGCAGGCTACCGGAGGCGCGGGCCTCGCGGCGGCACGGCCGGACGCAACTCGCGGGGAGCGGCAGGCGTAGGCCGAGGCGCACGACGCGCCCCGACCGCAGACGATCGGGAAGACGTGGCAAATCAAGGGGAAAGGCTGTCCTTTGGCAAGCGTCCCGAAGGACGGCGGAAAGCAAAATGACCTCGGACGGCCCGCGTCGCTTAAAACGGGCCGAAAGGCGGTGCGCGCCTGTACCCGCCCAAGGACGGGATCCCCGAAACGTCTCAGGGCCGGGACGCGGGGATTGGGGCGTGGCGGCGCGGCGCAACGCCGCCAAGCATGGAGCATGAGGCATGAAGCATGAGGCAGAAGTTATAAGGAGCGAGGCATGAGGACGAATGCGAAAGGACGTGATGGCGTGAGGACGAAAGGGCATCTGGACGAAAGGCCATCTGGGCGAAAGGCCGTCTGGACGAAAGGGCATGAGACGTCAGGCATGACAAGGCGTGAAGCCTCGGCATGAGGCGCGGGGCGAGGCCGGGGCCCGATACGCGAGACGTGAAGCGTCTACGCGAAAGCCGAAGCGGCGGCCCGGGAGCCCTCGCGCGGAGGCCGGAACGGACTGGACGAAAAGGGCGATCGGAAGCCGGGCCAAAGCCTCACGGCGAAAATCAGTTGCGCCGGGCCTTCTTCTCGTAGACTCCCCGGATGTCGGGGGCAAGCTCCCTCCAGTCCAGAGGGGCCGGGGGGTCCAGGAGGATCATGACCTCCTCCAGGGTGGCCAGGTTCACGCTGGGAGAGATTTCCGCCTGCATGAAGAAGCCCATGCTCATCTTGTCCACGAAGGTCACGGTGCCCAAGGCGAGCCCCGGCGGGAAGATGCCGTCCAGCCCCGAGCTCACCATGGCGTCCCCCAGCCGCACGTCGTCGGCCTTGCTCACGTAGTCCAGCGAGAGCCTGCCGGGGCCGGCCCCGGTCAGGAGGCCGTTCACGCGGCTGCGGGATATGAAGGCGTCCACGCCGCTGGACAGATCGGTGATGAGGAGCACCTTGGAGAAGCCGGGGGACACTTCCGTCACCCTGCCCACGATGCCGTCCACGGTGACGACCGCCGCCTCCAGAAAGACCCCGTCCTCCGAGCCGGCCCCAACGATGATGGACTGATAGTAGGGTCCGGGCTCCCAGGCCAAGACCCTGGCGGCAAGTGACCGGCTCCCGGCCCTGCGCTTGTAGTCCAGCAGGCGGCGTAGCCTGGCGTTCTCGACCCTGGTCTCGTCCAGCTCGGTGATGAGCCTGTTCTGGCGGCCCAGGGCCGATCTGAGGCGGTCGTTCTCGGCGCGGACCGAGACCAGGTCGAAATACCCCCGCCAGACGCGCTCCACCCCCTCGGCCAGGCGGGATGCGAAAACCGCCGCGCTGCCGGAAGCCTCGAGCGATCCTCCGCCCGGGCCATAGCCCCTCCCTCTTGAGCTCCAAAGCGAGAGAAGCACGAAGGCGAGCGAGGCGAACACGACCGCCGCGAGGAAGACGCTTTTCCAGGAAATGCCCATTGGAAGTGGATGGCCCCCGCCCAGGCGATTGATCGGGCCCCCCCCCGCATCGAGACAGGTGAGGGGGGACCCGGAGTCCGCGCACGAGCCGTTAATAAATGACGCCACCGTTACAAGCCGGCGAGGGATTCATGACGAAGAGCCGGGTGGGGCGGCGGCGATCCCGACATGGCGGCTGGGCAGTCATGGCCCTATGACGGGTATGTTTCGCCAACCCTTCAGACGCCCGGCGGCCGATGAGCGGGAGGCGTTGCCTGCTCCGGGTCGCCGTTCCGGCTTATTTCGGTTCCGTCATAAATAGTATATGCCCAAAATCAAGGGGAAAATCAAGAAGGAAGCCAACTATTTCCAAAAGCAAGCCGCGGCGCGGCTTCTTGCTCCGGGATACTGGCGGCAGAGGCCGCGGCTCCCGCGCGGAAGGATGCCCGCCGGTCGACGCGCGCGAAAGGCTTGCCGGAGGCGGCCTTGACCCATCCGGCAAGCCGCGTAGGGCGAAACCCCGGATACGCAAGCGTTTTCGGCAAACGCCGCAAGGCCTTGAAACCCGTGCCGCAAGACTTCGGCGCCGAATCCCGCGTTTCCGCCGGGGTCGCGCGATGCGGGAAAGGCCCGATGGTCCGCGGCATTCCTGATAAGACGGGAAATCCGCATCCTGCACGCGCGGCGCGCGTGAGCCCCGCGCGATCCGCCGTCCGGGAAAATTCTTGGAAAGCGCAGCATATCGCATGATGAGGCCGGAGGCAGGAAAACAGAGGCAATCAGTCATCATCCGCAGAAAGCCGAAAATCCGCGGCAATCGGTCAGGAAATACCGGATGCCGTTAAGGCCCGCGCGATCAGCCATAATCCGCAGGATGGTGAAAAGCCGGGGATTTGCGTCCGCCTCGTCAATTGACATCGTCGACGGGTCGACGCAGGAAACCTTTGCTGCATATCACAATATGACAGGTGCCAATGAGCCCGTAGCATAAAGGGTTTTGAAGAGCATGATAACGAATGCGGTAGACAAGAGGTTGCCTACCCACAACCGATTGCTTCATGGTTATTCCGTCGCGGTTTATTCGAAAGGCTCCCAGGACTGCGATGCCCAAGGAAGCGTTTCATTAAAACAAAGCAACGCCTCAGGCAAAAAACAAGACCTGGACAGACCAGACTTGGACAGACCAGACTTGGACAGACCAGATATGGACAGACAAGATATGGACCGTCCACACTTGGACAGACAGGATTCGGACAGACCGGATATGGTCAGTTCATGCTTGGACATTCCGGATAAGGACAGACCGGATACGGACAGACCCGGATACGGACAGACCCGGATACGGACAGACCGGATAAGGACAGACCCGGATACGGACAGACCGGATAAGGACAGACCCGGATACGGACAGACCGGATACGGACAGACCGGATACGGATACGGACAGACCCGGATTCGGAAAAGCCGGATATAGGCAGATCACACAGGGACAGAGCAGACAAGCATTAGTGAAGACGGATTGCCTGGAAAGCGCCGATGGTCCCCGCGCGGACCTCGGAAAACCGTCGAACCCGATGGACCGCCGCCCGGTCGGAAGGATGCCTGGCGACGCGTCCCTCTCGGTCCGTCAAGGAACCTAAAGTACTGGCCCCAGACCGCGCCCATCGGAAATCACAAGCTACGAATCCCGGTACCCGTGATACTCAGCATGCCGGCCGGCTTGGTCACCCGGCGTCCGTCGCGGCCCCTGGGGGAAATGGGACGAGGGGGCGCTTTCCGCCCCGTCCGATGCCGAGAAATTTTCCGGATGCGAAATCTTCACGACGCCCGAAAACGCAAGCCCCCCGGAAACGGACAGGGGTTTCCGGGGGGTCGGGAGGTGGGCGGCGTCGAAGGAGGCGGCCTTACTGGATGGTTATCTCTTTCAAGATGTCCAGGCTCTCCAGGGCCTTGCCGCTTCCGATGGCGACGGTCTTCAGGGGCTCGTCGGCGATGCAGATGGGGAGATGGGTCTCCTCTGATATGAGCTTGTCCAGGCGCTTCAGAAGCGCCCCGCCGCCGGTGAGGACTATGCCCTTCGTCACGATGTCCGCCGCGAGTTCCGGGGGAATCTGCTCCAATGCGGAACGCACGGTCGTGAGGATCGCCTCCACCTGCTCGGTTATGGCCTTGCGGACCTCCTCGGAGTCGATGGCCACGGCCTTGGGCAGGCCCGTCACGGTGTCGCGGCCCTTGACCTCCAGGGTATCCACCTGGTCGGAGGGGTAGGCGGTGCCTATCTCGTGCTTGATGAGTTCGGCCGTGGGCTCGCCGATCAGGAGGTTGTACTTCTTGCGGATATACTGGGTGATGGCCTCGTCCATCTTGTCGCCGCCCATGCGCACCGACTTCGAGTACACGATTCCCGCCAGCGAGATGATCGCTACCTCCGTCGTTCCGCCGCCTATGTCCACTATCATGTTCGCCGTGGGCTCGGTCACCGGGAGCCCGGCGCCGATGGCCGCCGCCATGGGCTCCTCGATGAGGTAGACCTCGGAGGCCCCCGCCTGCTCCGCCGCCTCGCGGACGGCCTTCTTCTCGACCTGGGTGATGCCGGAGGGCACGGCCACGATGATGCGCGGCTTCAGGATCCTCCGGAAGTGGGCGATGCGGATGAAGTGCCGGAGCATGGCCTGGGTGATCTCGAAGTCGGCGATGACGCCGTCCTTCATGGGCCTGATGGCCTTCACCCCCTCGGGGCACTTGCCTATCATTTCCTTGGCCTGCGTCCCCACCGCCAGTACCTTGCCCGTCTTGCCGTTCTTCTTGACGGCGACGACGGAAGGCTCCGACAGCACGACCCCGCGGCCCCGAAGGTAGACCAGAGTGTTGGCCGTGCCGAGATCGATGGCAAGATCGCTGGAGAAGAAGCCGAGTAATTGTCGGAGGAATCTCATTATTTGGTATTTCCTTGCCCGCGGGAGGGGCAAAGGGCCCCGTCCTGGCGGGTCGGAGCCATGGCGTCACGCCCTCCGGACATCCCGGCCCCGGTCCGTTGGGACCCGGGGCAGGACCGCCTGCGTGCCTTGGCCTGTTCCGAGACGCCATCGGAATATTACGGTAACATAACGGGGAAGGAAATTACAGTTAAAAAACCCTCGCCGGCCGCGTCCGCATCGGCCGCGATAGGCGTTGCGCGGCGTGAAGTCCGGCGCCGGTCGGGGCGTCCGGCGCCGGATTGGCCCAGAAGGGCTCCGGAAGGCCCGAAAGCCTGAGGGAGCTTGACAGGACCAGCCTCGGGACTTGACATGAAAACAGACAAGTAACGCCGCCAGGGTCGCGGATGGGCCACGGGCGGCGCCGAAAGGAATCGGGTCCCGGCGGGCGGGACCTGCGGGAGGCGACCGCACCCTCGCCCGGTCGGGGCGAAGGTGCGGTAAAGGGGGGATAGCGGAGGGAAAGACGCCGGGGCAACGGATGCCGCCGGAAGGCGGCGACGGGAGCGGATGACCGGTCGGGCTTAAGTCCAGGTCCGCCGCTGACCGTATGGCTACTCTTCGGAGGTCAGCAGTTCGGCCTGCCTCTTGCGGCTGGCCTCGACCCTCCTGGAGCGGTCCTCCCGCCTGCGGCGACCGCGACCGGTCTTGCCGCCGACCTTCACGTAGTCGGGGGTGATGAGGGACACCGCGGCCATGACCGCCGCGTCGCCCTTGCGGACGCCAACGCGGCCCATGGTCATGAAGCCGCACTCGCGCTCCTGGAAGAGCACGCCCTTCTTGACCTCCTCGAAGAGGCGGTTCACCACCGAGCCCTTGGTGAGGATGCCCATGGCCCGGCGGTAGCTGGGCACGTCGCCCTTCTTGGCGAGGATGGCCACCTTGTCGACCAGGGGGCGCAGGGCCTTGGCCTTGTCCACCGTGGTCACCAGGCGGTTGGTCTGCCGCCGCGGCCGACTGTCGCTCTTCGAGCGCTTCTCGTCCGCGCCCTGGGCGGCGGCGCGGCGGGCCTCCTTGGCCTTTTCGGCCTCCTCGTCCACCAGGTAGCCGTCGAACAGGCTGGTCACCATGTTCCGGAGCATCATCCGGCGGTGGGACGCGGTGCGCCCCAGTTTTACGTTGGCTTTGCGGTGCCTCATGGTCGGTCTCCGAAGGGGGGCCGCGCTGGCGGCGGCCCGTGATATCGCGAAGGGCTACTCGTCGCTCATGGCGGGACGCTTGAACTCGCCCACGCTCATGCCGAGGTGCAGGCCCAGGTTGTTCAGGACGTCCTTTATCTCGTTTAGGGACTTGCGCCCGAAGTTCTTGGTCTTGAGCATCTCGCTCTCGGTCTTCTGGACCAGCTCGCCTATGTAGTAGATGTCGGCGTTCTTGAGACAGTTGGCCGCGCGCACGGAGAGCTCCAGCTCGTCCACCGTCCGGTAGAACGCGGCGTCCAGGGGCCCGCCGGCCGCGGAGGCCACCGATCCCATCCCTGCGCCCGGCGCGCTGAAGCTGGAGAAGATGGTCAGCTGCTCGGTCAGGATCTTCGCGGACTTGGAGACCGCCTCCTGGGGGGAGATGGAGCCGTCGGTCCAGACTTCCAGGGTGAGCTTGTCGTAGTCGGTACGGTGCCCGAAGGTGGTGTTCGAGACGCTGAAGTTCACCTTGTGGATGGGCGAGTACATGGCGTCCACGGGGATGGAGCCTATGTCCTGGGAATCGTCCACGGACGGCTTCTCGGCGGGCACGTAGCCGCGCCCGGACTCCACCTTCATGATCATGGTGAGCCGGCCCTCCGCCGCGACGGACGCCAGGCGCTGGCTCTTGTTCAGGATGTCGACCCTGTGGTCGGTCACGATGTCGGCGGCGGTGACCTCGGCCGGTCCGGGCACGTCCAGCCTGAGCTCCGCCGAGTCGGCGTTGGAGGCCAGCTTGAGGCGGACCTCCTTGAGGTTCAGGATGATGTCGGCCACGTCCTCCTTGACGTTAGAGATGGTCGACAGCTCGTGGAGGACGCCGGCTATCTTCACGGAGGTGATGGCGGCCCCCGTCATGGAACTCAGGATCACGCGCCTCAGGGCGTTCCCCAGGGTGAGCCCGAAGCCCCGCTCCAGGGGCCTGCACACGAACTTGGCGTAGTTCCGCGACGGGACGTAGTCGTCTATCTCGACCTTGGGCGGGATTTTGAGTTCCGACAGCTTTCTTTCCATGTCCTCTCCCGGGAACCGCTCACGGGTTCAGTTCAATGGCTTTCATGTCCCGCGCCTGCGGCGCGGCGGCCTGCGGCGCGAACGGCCCGGGTCGCCGGGCGAACCCGCGCGGGTCCGGGCCGGATACCCGGGCGCGCGCCGGACGCCGGACGCAACGCCCAGGCTACTTGGAGTAGAGCTCGACTATGAGCTGCTCGTTTATGGTGACCGGGAGGTCCTGGCGGGTGGGCATGTCCTTGATCCGCCCGGAGAAGGCGGTCTTGTTGAGCTCCATCCACGCGGGCACGCCCCTGCGGCCGACGGTCTCCATGGCGTTCACGATGACCGCGGCGCCGCGGCTCTTCTCGCGGATGGCGACCACGTCGCCGGACTTCACGAGGAAGCTCGGGATGTCGACCTTGCGGCCGTTCACGGCGAAGTGGCCGTGGGTGACCAGCTGGCGGGCCTGGGCGCGGGAACCGGCGAAGCCCAGCCGGAAGACGATGTTGTCCAGCCGCCTCTCCAGGAGAATGAGGAGGTTCCCGCCGGTCATGCCCTTCTGGCGCTCTGCCTTCTCGAACAGGGACCTGAACTGCTTCTCCAGGAGCCCGTAGGAGCGCTTGACCTTCTGCTTCTCGCGGAGCATCAGGCTGTAGCTGGTGGGCTTTCCGCGGTGCTTGCCGTGCATGCCGGGGGCCTGGGGCCTGCGGTCGAAGGCGCACTTGTTGGAGTAGCAGCGGTCCCCTTTAAGAAACAGCTTGGAGTTCTCCCGCCGGCATATCCGGCAGCTTGCCTCGGTATATCTGGCCAAACGAATCGTTCCTCCCGAAGTGATGCGGAATGTTTCCCGTGCCCGCCGCGGCGGCGGACGAGCGCCCGACGCGGCGACCGCAGGGGTCCGCCCGACGCGGAGCCCGAAAGGGTCCGCCCAAAGACGTGGCGGCCCGCCGGGACCGGGCGCGGCCAGCGGGCGGGCATTGGCGGGGCCGATGGCTATGAGGCGCCCACGCGACCGGCCGTCGATGGCTGGAGTCGGCGCCTGCGGCCTTGTGTGATTTTTCGGGCCCGGACGGGCCTGCGGGGCCCAAGGGACCGTTAAGGGGCCGGAGTCCCGGGAGCCCGGGGAAGCCCGAGGAGCCTCAGGACGACCGTCCCGTCAGACGCGGCGGCGCTTGGGGGGCCGGCAGCCGTTGTGGGGGATGGGGGTCACGTCCCGGATGAGGGTCACGTGCAGTCCCGAGGCGGCGAAGGCCCTCAGGGCCGACTCGCGGGAGTTGCCGGGGCCCTTCACGTAGATCTGGATCGTGTGCATCCCGTACTCGCGGACCTTCCTCACGGCGTCCTCGACCGCGGTCTGGGCGGCGTAGGGCGTACTCTTGCGGGAGCCCTTGAAGCCCATGACCCCGGAGCTGGACCACACCAGGGTGTTGCCGTCGGGATCGGTGATGGTGACGATGGTGTTGGAGAACGTGGCCAGGATGTGGGCCACCCCGGCGGGCACGTTCTTCTTTTCCTTCTTCTTGCGGACTTTGCGGACAGCCTTGGCCGACATTTTCTTTCTCTGGCTCCCGCGCGGGGACGGCGGTCCGCCGGGCCGGGCGGGGAGCTGTAGGGGCTGGCGGGCCAGCCTAGGACTTGGAGGGGGCCTTCTTCTTGCCCACCACGGCGCGGCGCGGGCCCTTGCGGGTGCGGGCGTTGGTGTGCGTCCTCTGGCCGCGGACGGGTAGCCCGCGGCGGTGCCTGAGCCCCCGGTAGCAGCCCAGGTCCATGAGCCTCTTGATGTTCGTGAGGTTCTCGCGGCGCAGGTCACCCTCGACCTTGTACTCGGAGTCGATGATCCTGCGGATGCGGGTGACCTGCTCCTCGGTGAGGTTGTCGCTCTTGATGGCGCCGTCGACGCCCGCCTTCTCCAAGATGGCCTTGGCGCTGGGGCGCCCGAGACCGAAGATGTAGGTGAGGGCTATCTCGATCCTCTTCTGCCGCGGCAGATCTATGCCTGATATCCTGGGCAATTCACCCCTCCTTGAGACGGGTCCGCTCGGGCCCCTAGCCCTGGCGCTGCTTGTGCTTCGGGTTGGAGCAGATGACGCGCACCTGGCCGAAACGCTTGATGATCTTGCATTTCATGCACATTTTCTTGACCGACGAGCGGACTTTCATGACATTCACCTTGAACGGCGGCAACGGCGGCTCGCCGGGAGCTTGGGCCCCAGAGGGGCGGAGGGCGCGGGAGCCCGGAAAGAAACGTCCGGAAGGACAAGGCCCGTAAAGGCGCGACCGGAAAGACGAGGCCCGCCGGGGAGGCGGAGCCGCAATCAGGTGAGGGCGACCGCTATGGCCCGCTCCACCTCGACCGGGGACCTGGTCCCGTCCACCCTGCTGATGAGGCCCTTCCCGTCGTAATAGCCGATGAGGGGCCCGGTCAGCCGGTCGTAGACCAGGAGGCGGTTCAGGACCGCCTCGGAGGAGTCGTCGGCCCGCTGGTAGATCTCCCCCGAACATTTCGGGCAGACGAGATCCCCGGGCGGCGGGTTGTGCTCGGCGTGCCAGACGGCGCCGCAGGACTTGCAGACGCGGCGACCGGAAAGCCTGCCCACAACCGTCTCGTTGGGGACCTCAAGGAGGATCACGCGGTCGATGGCCGCGCCCGAGGCGGCCAGGATGGAATCGAACGCCTCCGCCTGGACCGAGGTCCGGGGGAAACCGTCCAGCAGGAACCCGCCGTCGCAGTCGGGCTCCTTGAGCCTGTCGGCCACGAGGTCCAGGACAAGATCGTCGGGGACGAGCTCTCCCTTCTCCATGTAGCCCTTGGCCTTGAGGCCCAGGGGGGTACCCTCGGCCAGGTTCTTGCGGAAGATGTCGCCGGTGGAGATGTGCGGCACGCCGTAGCGGTCCCTGATGGCCGCGGCCTGCGTGCCTTTCCCGGTCCCCGGGGGGCCCAAGAGTACTATTATCACGTCGACCTCCCCAACTGGCCTGCCCGCAAGTCGTGCTTGAGGCCGCCTTCAGGCAGGGTAACTTGACATTATGGCACGGTTAAGCCGCCCCGGTCAAGGGCGGTCCGGAAACAACCGCTGAGGGATCGGCCTGCGGACCGGCCGCAGGGACGATGGGGGCCGACCCGCGACCGGTGCGGGCACCGGAGAAGGCCGACAGGTCCGGCATGAGGCCGGAAGGGGACCGGCACGAGCCGGAAGGGGACCGGCACGGGGCCGGAGGGGGCTCAGACCTGAGGGCGGAGCCGGAGGATGACCGGGCCCTTGCGGATAGTTTCGTATGGGTCCGGACAGGGATCGGTACGCGCCCGGGCGATAGCGCGAATGATAAGGGCCCGCCAAACGCCAACGGCGCGGCGGGGACGCGACCGGGCCGGAGGCCGCTAGAAGCCGCCTCGCCTCCGCGGGTGGATCTTGCCCATGCCGGAGAGGCCCTTCTTCAGGAGCCCCTCGTACTGCTGGTTCACCACGTGCGAGTAGATCTGGGACACGGTGTCCAGCGCGACGCCCACCACTATGAGGAGCGCGGTGCCGCCGAAGTAGAAGTTCACGTTGAAGTAACGGCTCACGAACGAAGGGAGCAGGCAGATGAGGGAAACGTAGAGCGCCCCCCAGAGGGTGATGCGGGTGAGCACCCGGTCGATGTACTCGGCGGTGCGCTGGCCGGGGCGGATGCCCGGAACGAAGCCGCCGTTCTTCTGCATGTTCTCGGCCACGTCCGAGGGGTTGAACTGCACCCCGGTGTAGAAGTAGCAGAAGAACACGATGAGCGCCACGTAGATGACGTTGTAGAGCCAGTTGCCGCGGCTCAGCCACTCGCTCATGCCCTTGATGGTCGGGTTGTCCACGAACTGGCCGATGGTGGCCGGGAACATGATGAGCGAGCTCGCGAAGATGGGCGGGATGACGCCGGCGGGGTTGAGCTTCAGGGGCAGGTGGGTGCTCCGGCCCCCCACCATGCGCCTCCCCACCACGCGCTGGGAGTAGCTCACCGGAATCCGGCGCTGGGCCCTCTCGCAGAAGACCACGCCCGCCACGACGGCCAGCATCGCCACGCCCAGGAAGGTCATCCGCAGCACGGACTGGTCGCCGTGGAGCACTGCCTGGAAGACCTCCAGCAGGGCGGAAGGCAGGCCCTCCACGATGCCGGCGAAGATGATGAGCGAGATGCCGTTCCCGATCCCGCGCTCGGTTATCTGCTCGCCCAGCCACATGATGAAGCAGGTGCCCGCGGCGAGCGTTATCATGCTCATGAGCCTGAAGTTCATGCCCGGGTGGAGAACGATGGACTCGGCCCCGGCCATCTGCATGCGCTCGATGCCCACGGCCAGCATGAAGCCCTGGAAGAGCGAGAGACCCACCGTCAGGTACCGGGAGTACTGGGTGAGCTTGCGCCGGCCCTGCTGGCCCCCCTCCTTCTTGAGCCGGTTCAGGTGCGGCCAGACGACCGTCAGGAGCTCGACTATGATGGAGGCGGAGATGTAGGGCATGATGCCCATGGCGAAGATGGAGAACTGGGAGAGCGCCCTGCCGGAGAAGAGGTCGAAGAGGCCCAGCAGCGTGCCCTGGTATTGCCTGAAGAACTCTGCCAGGACCGCCGTGTCCACCCCCGGGGTGGGGATGTGGACGCCTATGCGGTACACTGCCAGGATGGCCAGCACGTACAGGAGGCGGTTGCGCAGTTCCTTCGGTTGCCCGGCTTTTTGCTTTAGGCCTTGCAAGTTGTCCGTCCTTCGCCGCGGCCCCCCCCGGACGGGGCCCGGCCAAACGCTGGCTGGTAAAGGCTCGGGCCCTGGCCTCCGATGGCCTCGGGCCCTGCTTGAAGCGCGGGCGCCGCGCGCCCGAGGATTCCGGACCCGGGCGGCCCTAGGCCTCCGAAGGGGCCTCGGCGGCCGCGGCCTTCCTGGGCAGGGGGGCTATCTCGACCGTGCCGCCGGCCTCGGTCACTTTCCTGACCGCCGCGGCGGTGGCGTACTGAACCTTGAACGTGAGGGGGCGGTCGATCTCGCCCTTGGCCAGGAGCCTCACGGGGAGCGCGGGGCCGCGCACGAGCCTGAGCGCCCGCAGCACCGGGGCGTCCACGACGCTTCCGGGGTCCAGGCCCTTGAAGGAGGCGAGGTTGATTACGGCCCAGCGCTTCTTGAAGATGTTGGTGAAGCCGCGCTTGGGGAGCCGGCGCTGGAGGGGCATCTGCCCGCCCTCGAAGCCCGGACGGACGCCGCCGCCGCTCCTGGCGTTCTGGCCCTTGTGGCCGCGGCCCGAGGTCTTGCCGAGCCCGGAGGACTCGCCCCGGCCCACCCGCTTGCGGGGCTTCCGGGAGCCCTTGGGGGGCGAGAGGTTGGAGAGGGTGAGCATTATATCTCCTCCACCTTCAGAAGGTACGAGATCTTCCTTATCATGCCCAGGATGGGCGGCGTGGCGTCCTGCTCCACCGCGTGGCCGGTCCGCTTGAGCCCCAAGGCCTCGGCGGTCCGGCGATGGCTGGGGAGCCTGCCGATGAGGCTTTTCTTCTGGGTGATCCTGAGCCTTTTTGGCTTGTCCATCGTCTGCCCTCCTTCACGGGGCTTCTGCACGGGGCGTCCCGCACGGGGCTTCTGCACGGGGCGTCCCGGCGGTCCGCCTGTCGCGCCCGCCGGACGGGGCGGCGCGACCGAGGTCCCGCCTCAGACGGGATCAGCCCGCCGAGGGCCGCCCGGGGCATATCCGCCGGAGCCTGCCCGGCGGGACCGGCGGACTCGCCGTCAGACCCGGAGGCGCTCGGGGGGCACCCCGCGCTCCCTGGCCACGGTGCGGGCGAGCTTCATCTGGCCCAGGGCGTCCATGGCGGCCCGGACCACGTTGTGGGGGTTGTTGGATCCCAGGACCTTGGTCAGGAGATCCTTCACCCCGGCGGCCTCCACCACCGCCCGCACGGAGCCGCCGGCGATGACGCCGGTCCCCTTGGCCGCGGGCTTCAGGAGCACCCGGCCCGAGCCGTGCTTGCCGATCGCCTGGTGCGGGACCGTGGTCCCGGCCAGATCGACTTCGACCATGGCCTTCTTGGCCCGCTCGGTGCCCTTGCGGATGGCCTCGGGAACCTCGGCGGCCTTGCCCAGGCCCGCGCCCACCTTGCCGCGGCCGTCGCCGACGACGACTATGGCGGAAAACGAGAAGCGCCTGCCGCCCTTGACGACCTTGGCCACGCGGTTCACGTGGACCACCTTCTCGATAAAGCCCGAGTCCTCAGGCTCCGGTCTGTAAGCCACTTGCGTCCACCTTCCGTCTGCGGGCTAGAACTTCAGCCCGGCCTCGCGAGCCCCCTCGGAGAGGGCCTTCACCCTGCCGTGGTACAGAAAGCCGTTGCGGTCGAAGACCACGGCCTCGTACCCCTTGCCCTTGGCCTGCTCGGCGACTGCGCGGCCCACGGCCTTGGCAGCCTCCGTCTTCTTCAGGCCCCCCAACGTCCCCTTGACCGTCGCGGTCAGGGTCGAGGCCGCGGCCAGGGTGGTGCCGGTGGAGTCGTCTATGAGCTGGGCGTAGATGTGCCTGGCCGACCGGAACACCGACAGGCGAGGGCGCTCCGGGGTCCCGGTCACCTTGCGCCTCACCCGCTTCTGGCGGGCGCGCCGCATCTCGATGCGCTTGTTCTTCACGTGAAATCCTTTCGTCTGCCGCCGGAAATCGATCGGGGGGCTCCCCGCTCCCGGAGGCGGCCTTCAGGGCTACTTGGACCCGGCCTTGCCGACCTTGCGGCGGACGACCTCGCCCTGGTACCTGATGCCTTTGCCCTTGTAAGGCTCCGGGGGACGGAAGGCGCGGATGGTCGCGCAGGTCCGGCCCAGAAGCTCGTTGTCGACCGAGGAGAGCGCGACCCTGCCGACCTTGCTCTCCACCTTGGCGTCCACGCCTTCCGGCAGGGCGTAGATGACCGGGTGCGAGTACCCCAGGGAGAGCCTGAGCGCCCTGGAGCCCTCCTCCTCGATCTTCCAGCCCACCCCCTGGACCTCCAGGGTCTTCGTGAAGCCCTCGGAGACCCCGGTCACCATGTTGTTCACGAGGCTGCGGGTGAGGCCCCAGAAGGGCTTGGAGGCGGGGTCGCCCGCGTTGCGGGGGACTATCTTGAGGCCCCCGTCCGAGGTGTCGACCGTCACCTTGTGATGGAGGCGGCGCTTGAGCGTGCCCTTGGGGCCCTTCACCTCGATGTCCGGGTCGCTCCAGGCGATCTTGACACCCTTAGGGAGGGGTATGGGGAGTTTTCCGATTCTGGACATGGTG
This sequence comes from Deltaproteobacteria bacterium, assembly GCA_031263485.1. Classification (GTDB taxonomy): domain Bacteria; phylum Desulfobacterota; class Desulfarculia; order Adiutricales; family Adiutricaceae; genus JAIRZX01. Next base: position 30,273 of record JAISFS010000144.1, read on the forward strand.
CTCACCGAAAAGGGTGTCCGCGCGGCGCAAGGCCGACCGGATGCGACCGGAGCGGCGGGGATGCCGGAGGCGGCGGGGCTTGGGTATCGGTCATGCCCCGGCGACGCGCGGGGCTCGCTGGCTCCGCAGGCAGCGGGGCCCGGGGGCTCCGCGGGGAGCGGGGCCTGGAGGCACCGCAGGGAGCGGGGCCCGGGGCTCGAGCGACTCCGCAGTGAGCGGGGCACGTGGCTCGGGCGGCTCCGCAGGCTCCCGGCGGGCATCGGGTCGGGCTCCGCAGGGCCTTGGGGCCTTGCCCTTACGGGCATGGTACCCGGCAGATCCGGCCCTCCGGAATCCGCCGCCCGACCGGCCGCGGGACATAACGGCATCGCGGTCGTCGGGGGTCGCCGAAGCTCGAACGGGACATCGAGGCCCCCGACCAGGTGCCGCAAACCCAACGGACGAAGGCGCACCGGAAACGGGGCCTACGCGGCCGGGCGGGGAAGGCCTCGGGTCGGGGGAAGGCGGGGGAGGCCGGAAAAGGCTACCAGATCTGGCAGATGGACTCGCCGCCCAGGTTGTGGCGGCGGGCCTCCTTGTCGGTCATCACGCCGTGGGAGGTGGACACGATGAGCACCCCCAGCCCGGAGAGGACCGGGAGGATCTCGGTCGCCTTCCGGTAGACGCGCCTGCCAGGCTTGGACACGCGCTGGAGCCCCTTGATGACCGGGGCGGAGGTGGACTCGTTGTACTTCAGGAATATCCTGATGACTCCCTGGCGGTTGTCGCGGGACACCTTGAAGTTCTTGATGAAGCCCTCGTCCTTCAGGATCTTGACGATGGCCACCTTGAGCCGGGACGCCGGGACGTCCACGCGGTCGTGCCTGGCGCTCAGCGCGTTGCGGACCCGGGTCAGGAGATCTGCGATGGGATCGGTCATGGTCATGGGGGCACCTTACCAGCTGGCCTTCACTACGCCGGGAATCTCGCCCGCCAGGGCCATCTTGCGGAAGCAGATGCGGCAGAGGTTGTAGCGGCGCAGGTAGGCGCGCGGGCGACCGCACACCGGGCAACGGTGGTAGGCGCGGGAGGAGAACTTGGCCTTCCGCGCGGCTTTGATGATCAGGGAGGTTTTGGCCATACCTTAGTGGCTCCTGTCAGGCCCCCGGCCGGGGGATCAGTGCTGGGGGCCCTTGCGGAAGGGCATGCCGAGCTCGGCCAGGAGGAAACGGGCCTCCTCGTCGGTCTTGGCCGTGGTGACTATCGTGATGTTGAGCCCCTTCACCTTGTCGATCTTGTCGTAGTCGATCTCGGGGAAGATGATGTGCTCCTTGAGCCCCAGGGTGTAGTTGCCCCGGCCGTCGAAGGCCTTGGGGCTCACCCCCCTGAAGTCGCGCACGCGGGGGAGCACGATGTTCAGGAGCTTGTCCAGGAAGTAGTGCATCCGCGTCCTGCGGAGCGTCACCGTGGCGCCGATGGACATTCCCTCGCGGAGCTTGAAGGCCGCGATGTTCTTGCGGGCGCGGGTGATCACGGCCTTCTGGCCGGTCATGGCCGTGAGCTCGGCCTGGGCGGAGTCGAGGATCTTGGGGCTTTCCTTCATCTCCTTGCCGAGGCCCATGTTGAGCGTCACCTTGACCAGTCTGGGCACCTGGTTCACGTTCTTGTAGTTAAACTCCTTGGTGAGCTTGGGGACCACCTGCTCACGGTAGAAGTCCTGGAGGCGTGGCATCTTCATCCTCTTGGGGCGACCCGCTCTGCTCCGGGGCGCCGGTCGGGCGCCCTTGGCCGGGGGTGCGGCGGGAAAGCCTCCCGGAACCGACCGGGAGGGGGGCGCTAGGCGCCTGAACGCGAAGGCGAAAGGCCTGAGGCGGGGGAACAAGGGCTCGGGGGATAAGGCCCTACGCCCGTGAGTCGCGGTTCCGGCGCCGGATTCGACCGCTCAGGCCGCAGGCCCGGGGGAGCCGAATGCGGGGCCGCCGGGCGGCGGGAAATCACGCCTTCCTGCGGCGGGGCCTCTCGGCCCCGCAACGGCGGCACACGAAGCTCACGGTCCGCGTCCGCACGGGGATCTCCCTCGTCACCTCGACGCCGTCCTCGATCCGGGTCCGCGTCTCGACGGTCTTGGTCACCTCCTCGCGGCGGCGGATGGAGGAGGGCTTGGAGCATTCGCGGCAGTAGTAGGCGGTGCTGGAGACGTGGATGGGGAGCTCCACGGAGACCTCGCCGGCCTGGCGGTTGATGTCCGGGTTGGCCTTCACGAAGTGCTTCACCATGTTGCGCCCCTGGACGAAGACCATGTTCCGCTTCGCGTCGTACTTCATGAACTCGCCGGTCGTCCCCCTGGACTTACCGGAGAGGATGTAGACCACGTCGCCCGTCCGGTAGGGGCAGGGCACGCGCTTCGCGCGCACCGCCTCTGCCTTGGACTTGATCCTCTCGGCCCTGTTCTTGGCAGCCATTCGGTCCTCCTAGATGACCTCGGGGGCGAGCGAGACAATCTTCGTGAAGCGCCGCGCCCTCAGCTCGCGGGCCACGGGCCCGAAGATGCGGGTGCCGACGGGCTCCCTGTCCTTGTTGATGAGCACGGCGGAGTTGTCGTCGAACTTGATGTAGGACCCGTCCACGCGCCCCACTTCCTTGACGGTGCGCACGATGACGGCCTTCGCGACGTCCCCCTTCTTGACCTTGGAGCCGGGGATGGCCTCCTTGATCGAGACGACAATGATGTCGCCCAAAGAGGCGTAGCGTCTTTTCGACCCCCCCAGGACCTTGATGCAGGACACTTCCTTGGCCCCGGAGTTGTCGGCCACGCTCAGTCTGGTTTCCGGCTGTATCATATCGTAAGTCTCCGGAGGCCCCCGAGGGCGGGGGACCTCAGGCCTGGGTCGCGATGACCTTGATGAGCCTCCAGCGCTTGAGCCTGGAGAGCGGCCGCGACTGGATGATCTCCACCGTGTCGCCCATGCGGGCGACGTTCTTCTCGTCGTGGGCCATGAACTTGGCCCTGCGGCGGATGTACTTCTTGTAGACGGGGTGCTTGACCAGGCGGTTCACGAGCACGACCACCGTCTTGTCCATCCTGTCGGACACCACCACCCCGGTGAGCGTCTGGTTAGGGCGTCTTTCCTCGGCTTCCACGTTCACCCCTCCCGCCCGGGGGTAGCCCCGGCCTTCCTGGCCGCTTCGGCCTTCACGGCCTCCGCTGCGGCCTTCTCCTTCAAGACGGTGTTCACGCGCGCGATGTTCCGCCTGAGCTCCCTGATGCCCCGCACGTTCTTCATGGAGGCCCCGCCTATCTGGAGGCGCATTCCCAGCGCCTCCTTCTCCAGGGCGTCCTTGCGGGACAGGAGCTCGGAGGGATCGAGCCGGCGGATCTCCTCGAGAAAATCGGTCTTCTTCACTGGATCTCACCCCTCACGACGAAGCGGCACCCGAAGGGGAGCTTGTTGGCGCACAGGCGCATGGCCTCCCGCGCTGTATCCTCGTTCACCCCGTCCATCTCGAAGAGGAGCCGGCCGGGCTTGATGACCGCCACCCAGCCCTCGGGGGTGCCCTTGCCCTTGCCCATGCGGGTCTCGGCGGGCTTCTTGCAGACGGGCTTGTCCGGGAAGATGCGGACCCAGAGCTGGCCCCCGCGCTTCACGTGACGGTTGATGGCCACGCGGCCGGCCTCTATCTGCTGGGCGCTCATGAAGCCGCGGCCCAGCGACATCAGCCCGAAGCGGCCGAAGTCGAGCTCGAAGCCCCCCTTGGCCTGGCCGCCGCGGCGGCCCTTCTGCTGTTTCCTGTGCTTGGTTCTCTTTGGGGAAAGCATTGTCCGCTCCCTTGAATGCCTGGTTGCCGAAGCGAATGCCCGGTCGCCGAAGCGAAATCCTGGACGACGACGCGAAAGCCCGGTAGCCGAAGCGAACGCCTGACCGCCGAAGCGGAAGGCCGACCGCCGATACGGACGCCTGACCGCAGAAGCGGAAGCACTGCCGCCGAAACGGGCGCCCGACCGCCGAAGCGGAAGCCCGAGCGCCGATTCGGAAGCCCGCCCGCCGATGCGGGCGGACGGGGGAGAGAGCCCCGGCGGGCCCGAGAAGCTACTCGGGGGCGTCGTCCTTCATGACCTCGCCCTTGAAGATGTGGACCTTCACGCCGATGATGCCGTAGGTGGTCTTGGCCTCCGCGAAGCCGTAGTCCACGTCGGCGCGGAGGGTGTGGAGCGGCACCCGGCCCTCGCGGTACCACTCCCGGCGGGCCATCTCGGCCCCGCCCAGGCGGCCCGCGCAGTGGATCTTGATGCCCTGGGCGCCGAACTTCAGGGCCAGCGACATGCACTTCTTCATGGCCCTGCGGAAGGCCACGCGGCGCTGGAGCTGCTGGGCCACGTTCTCGGCCACGAGCTGGGCGCAGATCTCGGGCTTCCGCACCTCCTTGATGTCGATCATGATCTCGCGCTTCTGCGTCCGCGGGGCGGACGGCGCGTCGCCGGCGGAGGGGAGCGCCCTGCCAGGGCGTTGGATCTTCTCGACCAGCTTTTCCAGGTCCTTGCGCAGGACCTCGATCTCGGCGCCCTTGCGGCCGATGACGATGCCCGGCCGCGCGGTGTTGATCGTGAGCTTCACCTTGTTGGCGCGCCGCTCGATGTCGATGGCCGACACGGAGGCCGCCTCCAGGCGCTTCTTCACGTAGTCGCGGATCCTGCGGTCCTCCAGAACGTAGAGGCCGTAGTCCCTGCCCGCATACCAGCGCGAGCCCCAGGTCTTGATGACCCCCAGCCGGAAGCCGGTGGGATGAGTTTTCTGGCCCAAGATGCCCTCCATCGGGCGGGCCCGCTAGCGGGCCCTCATGATCACCCGGCCGCAGGCCGGGGCGTCGCGGAGAAAACCGGGGGGGCGCCCGAAGACAGGGGCCCCCGTAAAGTCTAGTCGGCTTCGGTCCCGGCGGCCTTGGCCGCCTTCGATGCCGCCACCCTGGCGGCCCTCGAGGACTTGCTGGAGCCCAAGGCGCCCGCGATCTTGCCCGTCGGGTCGGTCCTGCGCCTGCGGACGGCGCCGGGGCCGTCGTCGAAGCCGATGGCCGGGGGCTCGTCGTAGCGGAGCCGGACGGAGATGTGGCAGAAGCGCTTCAGGATCGGCTTGGCCGCGCCGTGGGAAACGGGGTGGTGACGCTTCAGGTACGGGGCCTTCCCGATCTGGACGCTCTCGACCGTGAGCCCGTCGGGGTTCCTGTTCGGGTCGGCCGCCACCGCGTTGGCTATCGCTGACTTCAGGACCTTCAGGATAAGCCGGGCCGAACTCGCTGGGGAGCAGGCCAGCATGGCGCTGGCCCTGGCGGCGGACAGGCCCGCGAGCGTCCTCGCCCTGACCGCGGCCTTGGACGGCGGGCACCTGAGGTACTTCGACAGGGCGCAGAGATCCCGTTTGGGGCGCTGATTCCTGGGAAGGGTCTTGGCTTTCTTCATGGGAGACTCCCGGGCGCGCTGCGCACGGCTGATTCCGCCTACTTGCGGGCGGGCTTCTTCACCTTCTTGTCGGCGGCGTGGCCGTGGAAGGTGCGGGTGGGCGAGAACTCGCCCAGCTTGTGCCCGACCATGTTCTCGGTCACGAACACGGGCAGGAACTTCCTGCCGTTGTGGACCGCGAAGGTGAGGCCGACCATCTCGGGAAGCACGGTGGAGCGGCGGGACCAGGTCTTGATGACCCGGCGGTCGCCGGCCTCCGTGGCGGTCTGGGTCTTGGCCATGAGGTGGGCGTCCACGAAGGGGCCCTTTTTCACGCTGCGTGGCATGCTCTGGTTCCTCCGGTCTGGGTCCGGCTGGCGCCGGGGCCGGGATCGGCGCTACTTGGCGCCGCGGCGCTTGACGATGAAGCGGTTGGAGGGCTTGTTCTTCTTGCGGGTCTTGGCGCCCTTGGTGGGCTTGCCCCAGGGGGTGACCGGGTGCCGGCCGCCCGAGCTCTTGCCCTCGCCGCCGCCCAGGGGGTGGTCGACGGGGTTCATGGCGACGCCGCGCACGTGGGGGCGGCGGCCCAGGTAGCGGGATCGGCCGGCCTTGCCCAGCGACACCGAGTTGTGCTCGGGGTTCCCGACCTGGCCCACGGTGGCGCGGCAGACGCTCAGCACGCGCCTCATCTCGCCGGAGGGGAGCTTCACGAGGCAGTAGGCGCCCTCCTTGGCCATGAGCTGGGCCGCGCAGCCCGCGCCCCTGGCCATCTGGCCGCCCTTGCCGGGCTTGAGCTCGATGT
>JAISFS010000170.1 GCA_031263485.1 Deltaproteobacteria bacterium
CCCTCGCCGTCGGCGTCGGCGAGATCGGTTTTCACGTCGGCACCCGTATACTGGAGAGCTGCTCCTTGGAACCCTCCACGCTTCCGGGCATGCTCGTCGGCACCCGTATACTGGAGAGCTGCTCCTTGGAACCCTCCACGCTTCCGGACATGCTCGTCGGCACCAGTATACTGGAGAGCAGCTTCTTGGAACCCTCCACGCTTCCGGGCATGTTCGACGACACCCGGTTACTGGAGAGCAGCGCCTTGGAACCCTCCACGCTTCCGGGTATGCTCGACGGCATCGGGATGAGGGACTGCGATCTGGTTCTAATGGACAAGGGCATATCCCAAAATGCCAACCTGGAACCCAGGGAGTCTACGGGAATCAGGTACCTGGTCGCCGCCACCGGGTCGAAGTCGTAATTTGACGCCCGGAAAGCCGCGCGCCTCGAGACCGACCGATGCCGGGGCCGCGGTCCGCGCCTGCCGCACGGGGCCCCCTCCGGGATCTTGGCGATGATCTGGTGACACACCAACGATCGTGAGAGGAGGGAGCTGGACATCATCGGGACGGGATGCTGCAGGTTTGAGGCGGAGATCGGAAAGCTCCGCGACGGCCTCTCCCGGCCGAGGCCACGTAACCGTAAGGGCATGGACCGCGTACACGAGCGGATCGGTAAGACCAAGAAGGTCTACGGGTGGCCAAACGCTTCAGGATCACGGTCGTCCCCCGCGAGGACGCTCCCTCAAAGGCGGCAAGGATAACGTACAGCAGGGTGAGGATCCCAGGGAGCAGTGCCGAATGCCCGGGCATCTCCTGCATCAGGACGAACTACCTCTCCCAGGAGACGGAGGAGGCCCTAAAGCGCTCCTTCAGCCTGACGGACGTCGTGAGCGTGTTCAGACGCCTCTAGTCCGAACCGGGTCTCCGGACCGTCCACCGCGGTTCAGGGCGACGGACGGACGCCCACGTCCTCGCCGTGTGCCTGGCCTATCGACTGGAGAACCACATAAGGTCGAAGCTCAAGGCGGCCGACATGCGCGAGGGCCGGGAAACGATCAGGGGCAACCGGGATACCCGCAAGCTGGGGGATGCTGGCCGCCGAGGCCGACGGCCTGGATTGGAACATGCCGATCGCAACGTCCACTGCGCCGATCGCGGAGACTGAGGCGGACTCCAAGGCCCAGGGCATGGGACGCGGACCGGAGATCCACGGCGTCAAGGACTTCCCTCGCCGCGGGCGGTACGGTCCGCTCGCCGCCGACCGGCGAGAGGCCCGGCCCAGCCCGGCCTGCGGGGCCGGTCAGGGGCCGTGAGGGAATTTCGACCTTTTGCCCTATGGACCTGCACGGTACTGCCGGGCCGCCGCACCCGGATTGCAGTGAGTTCGAGGTGATCGCATCTGAGGAGAGGCACCGCCGCCGTCATTGCCGAGGTACAGGCAACAACGACAACGGGCAAGGCGCCCGGGGTATCCCCTGGGGAGACGGCCCTAACCGGCCTCCCAAGAGCGAGCCCGAAAGGCGGTTGCCTCCGTCCTTAACACTCCCGAGAAATCGGGGAAATATTTCAAGACAAACCCATGAATCACTGAATATAATCGTACCAACGACTGAGGCGCTCCCCGTGGTGCTCCCCGACATCTCCACACTGGAGAAGGCCCAGGCCTGGATAGGGCATGACATGCCGAGCCTCCACGCCGCCAGGGAGCAGTTCGTGGAGATCGTGTTGCCCAGTGGGTCCAGCAAGCCCGCGATGCCGGACGCATCTGACAGCCTGACCTTTTTCGCGGAAGACGCCTGGAAATCATCGGCGTCTTGGCTTCGGCCCCGCGCCCCGTCTGCTTCTCAGCTCCGCCCCGCGCTCCGTCCGCTCCTCGGCTTCCGCCCCGCATCCCCCTCGGGGGAGGGGCCGGTATCATGACAGAAGCGGGAACGGCCAACGTCCGGGCACGGACCAGGCCGGGATTGCCGCATACGAAGCCGAATCGTCAGTTTTATATGCCGCCAGCAAAGTGCGCATGATAAAGGCCATCGTCCGAGGCACAGGAATTTGTCTTAAATTTTCAGTCGTACCTTTGATCTGTTCGATTTCTCCGTGCAAACTTAAGGTTTCAGCTTTTCGCTTGAAATTATAAGATTTAAATTTTGGTTCAATTTTTGGGGTATTTCCAACAAGACGGGATGGGCAGGAATGGCATGGCTGTCACTCCCCATGTGCATCCCGGGGGCAGTATCGTGCCAGAAGGGGGAGATGCTCCCTCAGGAATGCACGTTCGGAGTGAAAATTTTCTTGTCTGATAATCAGATCAGCTAAAGGATGCCCTTATGTGTATCAGTGACGGAGAGCTCGTGCCCGGTTGAAGTCCGGAAAACCTCCACTATAGAAATTTTTTCTGGTTGCAGTCGTAAGTTCTCAATGTACTTTTGATGGAGGAAATGGAAAATTTCTTTGAAGAAAACAACCGGAAACTCCCCGCCGGTCACGATAGACTCTTTTTCAACGGCCCCCCCAGAACCTTGCCGTCGAACTCCGGCCTTCTGAACGTCATGCGGCCCAAGTCCCGCGACAAGGGAGGCTCCCTGCCTAAGCTCGCGTTCAGCTCCCCGATCATCCACAGGCGGACAAACATGATGGAGAACGTATATCAGCCAGTGCCGCACATGCTCTTCAACGGCTTCTCCATGAGCCAGATCGAAGAGCACTTCAGGCACGTCTACGGCGGCAACTTTGATTCCACTGCAAAAACAACACCATCCCCTCCTGGCAGTCATCTGAGGGCAGAGCGTCTGGGTAAAGGGTGCGCAGATGGACGGTGGTTTTGATCTTAAGCGCAAGGGTGCCAATTCGATGGCCGCATAGCGTTCCGCTTCCCTGTCGAGGGGGAGGGTTTTTGCAGTGGTATCAACTTTAAGGACTTGTCGACCTCGTCCATCTCCAGGATAATCCAGTCTGGGATGCGGACTTCAAGGCGTGATCCGAGAACTGCATGCCGAACGACCGGTGCTACCGCCCGGCATTAAGCCGGGCGGTAGCGACCGAAGGAGAATCCGGACACATCGCCACAGGCGAAGACGAAGTAACTTCGGTCCGGGTCGGCCAATGGTCCGGTTCAGGCCAATGGTCCGGCTTCGTGCCTGTGGTCGGGCTTCGGGCCTGACTGTGAAGACGGAATGTCCGCTGTCAGTCGGCTACCCGAAACGTGACGTTAGCGAGATGGACCGTCTCGGCGGCCTCGGACTTGTCCTCGTTCGGTATTGCGTGGCGGACCTTCAGGATCCAGAGCCCGCCCTTGACGGGCAGGAAGTCGGCCTTGCCGTCCTTGTCCGTCATGCAGTAGAAGGCCTTGGCCAGGCCCCAGCTACCGGCGGGGTTGAAGCCGCGGAAGTCGCCCAGAAGCATCGCCCTGGGGAGGGGCTTGCCGTCGTAGAGCACCTGCACCGATAGCGAGCCGCCTGCCTTGAGGCCAGCCGGGTTGGCGAGGGGGACAATCTCGAGCTGGGCCTTGCCCAGGGGTCTGGTCGGGAAGTCGCCCGCGGCGCCGCCGACGTTCACGACGGCCTTCGTGGTCATGAAGTACCTGTTCTTGGGGCCCTCGCCGTGGCCCATCACGAAGGGCTCGTACTGGTCATAGGCGAGGTAACTCCCGGCCTTGACCGGCGCGTCCGTGACGTATTCGTAGTTCTTGCCGCCCGAAAGCTTCATCGCGGTCTCCCCCGACTCCGAAAGGAGTACCGGGGCCGCTATCTGGTCAATGGCGACGTCCAGGATGTCCACCACCTCGAAACCTTCGTTGAACCCCACGTCCAGCCTGAGGGGCCGGTCCGCCGGGGACGCCGCCTCCGGCGTCTCCAGCCAGAGGGAGTGCGCCAGGGCCGCGGAGGCCGACGTGACCAGGAGGGCCGCGGCCGCGGCGGCCAAGGCCACGCCCAGGGCATGGAAACGGGGGAGAAGGACGGCGGCCGAGACTGCCGCCGCCAGCGGGAGGATGCCCGCGCCCAGTGCGCTTTTGGCGCCTTCGGGCTTCTTAGCAAAGTCTGACATTTAGCTTGAGACTCCTTAGGTTGCCTCCGCGAGCCGCGCCTCGCGGAGGATGGTTACCGTTCGCGTCACCGCCCTTGGGGAGCAGGCGGCGGAAATCAAAGCCATTCAAAGCCGTGGCGCGGCACGGATCGTCCCGGCACGGATCATCGCTACGCGAAGACCGCGCCGCCAAACAAAATCGTAATTGCTGAGTTAAACGACAGTATACACCGGAAAACCGGACGCTAAGGCCCGCGCGCCGGTTCCCGGCATTCCGCAGACCTCTCGGTCGGGTCCGATTTGCCGGTCCCTCGGAACAGGAGGCGTCACAGAGGAGGCTGAAACACCCCGCGAAAGGCCTTCCCGTTCGCGGCGTCGGATTAGGGCTTGCCGCCTTAGAGATTTCGAATCGCTGGCACCTTCATTCCGCCGGTCGCGGACCTGCGGCTTTTCGCAGCCATGAGGCTCTCCAAACCGCCGTGGCAATCCGGACCACCGCCGCACCATCCGACAGGTCGGTCGGCGACCGGCATCTCAGGGTCTAGAACTCGAACCCTACCGACATGACGGCGTGGAAGCCGGGCTCCGGCAGGCTGTTGGTCCCGTTGATGGTGTGATAGGTCTGGTTGAAGATGTTGCGGAACGATATCGACACGTTGTACCGGTGATCGTCCCCTCCCTTAAGTCCCAGGGTAACGTTCCCGGTCTGCCAGGCCTCGGCTTTGGTCTTGGTCGCCGCGATGTTGTTCACCGCGCCGTTGAATACCGCCTCGGTGATGTCGTACTCGGTCTTCAGGGCCATTCTCGCGTAGACGTCGCCGTAGAAGAGGTTCCCGCCGAAGGGCTTCTCGAACTTCATCCCGAGGCGGACCTCCAGCGGCGGGGTGTTGGTGGCGGAGCTGGACCTGCCGTCCAGCAGGGTGATTCGCCTCTTCAGCCAGGTGCCCGTCCCGTAGGGGTTGAGCCTGAATCCCGCCGCGTCGAACGTGTAGCCCAGCGAGGCCTCGGCCCCGATGGTCCTCACCTTGTTCCTGTTCATCCAGGTCGAGACGCCGTTTATCGTGAGGGAGTGGATATAGTTCTTGGCGTCGCTCAGGAACGCGGATAGGTCGATGTCCCAGTTCCCGCTCTGGTGGCGGGCGCCTATCTCGTAGTTGTTGGAGGTTTCGGGCTTCAGGTTGGGGTTGGGGTACATCAGGGCCGAGGCCATGCCGTGGCCCGCCGAGCCCGTCAGAAGCTGCCTGATGGACGGGTAGCGGTAGCCCATGGTGTAGTTGGCCCTGAAGGCCCAGCCGTCGAGCCCGCTGTACACCGCCCCGATGCCGCCCACCAGCTTCGAGGTGGACTTGGAACCGATCTTGGGGAGGGCGACGCCGTCCTGGCGCCTGTATTTCACGCTGTCGCGGACCGTCATGAGCCGGAGACCGCCCGTGAGGCTCAGATCCCTCGTCACGGCCCACTCGTCCTGGGCGTAGAAGTCGACGGACTGCCTTTTCGTCTTGGTTTCCGTGTAGGAGTAGACGGCCATAATGGTGTACGGTATCGACTCGGGGCGTACCAGCACGTCGTCCAGGCTGAAGTCCACGCCGGTCGCCAGGCGGTGCGGCCCGAACTCCCACTCGGACTGGGCGTTGAGTGTAATCTGCTTCTGCTCGCTATAGTTGTGGCCCCGTTGCCAGTACGGTCCCATACCCGGATTGTTGAAGTCGGAGACCACCCTCTTCTCGCTCTTCTGGTACGACGCCAGGAGCGTGAGTTTTTTGAGGTTCCGCGTGAGATCGGCCAGCGTCAGCGTGGCGGTGACGGTATCGCGGTCGTTGGGTGCCAGCGACATGATCGTGTTGTCTTGGGCCGCGGACTGGCCGTTGGCGTAGAACGACTTGTTCTTGTAGCGATCCGCCCTCACCGTCAGGCTGTTCCCGCCCCAGTCGTATCCCACTTGGGCGGAGAAGTAGCGGGTCCTGTAGTTGCTCGTGGCGGCGGAACTCCCGTCCCGGCTGTCCTTGGGCACCCGGCGGTCATGGGCGTCCACGCCGCTCGCCGACACCCGCCAGTTGAACCCCCCGGACCGCCCGAAAACAGCGGTCTGCGTGTCGACGCTCGCAGTGGAGCTGTCGGCCACGATGGTCTGACTTAACCCGATCGGCTTCTCGCCGCCCTTCTTTGTCGTTATGATCACGACGCCGCCCATGGCATCGGATCCGTACAGGACGGAGCCCGGACCCTTGATTACCTCGATCCTCTCGATCTGAGACGAATCGATGGTTATGACGTTCTCGCTCGATTCCTTGTCGATGGCCCTCACCCCGTCGATGAGGATGAGGGTGCGACCGTAGGACTCGCCCCGGATGGAGATCCTGGCCGCGCCGGGCCGGGCGACGGACCCGCCGTCTATCATGACGCCCGGAAGTTGGGCCAGGGCATCGGTTATGGACGTGTATGGCTCGCGCTCCAGGTCCTCGGAAGTCAGGACGCTCACGCCCATCGGGACTTCCATCAGGTTCTGGAGCACGCGGGCGGCTGTGACGTAGACGGGGGCGACCCTCACCGTTCCTTCAGCCGCCTGCGCCCGGAGGTCTGCCGGCGCGGCCGCCTGGAGGAGCGCCGCGCAGGCGAGCGCCGCGGCGGAAATGACGGCGAGCCGCGCACCGCGTGTCCTTCCGCGGATGGCGGGCCGAGTTGAGTTTCGAGGCATGTGTTTACCTTCTCCTTGTCTTGTTTCAGCATAGTTCGACCCCTGGCGGCCGGATTGGAGTGGTCCAGACCGGGACTTGAGGGAGGCGCGGAGGATAACCGGGCCGACGGCAACTCCCCCCTTACGATCCGCGACGCAAACGCGGCGGCTTCCGAACGAGGGGCAAACGCGGTTTCCGGCAGGACGGGCCATGCGCACGGCTCCGCCGTGCGCGACCGGAATCCGATCCGCCAACGATTTCGCGTTTCACGTGCCGAAGATAGGGATTCCGCGCGACGCGTTGCCGATTCGACCGACAAACCGCAACGCCGGTCATGGCTTTCGGCCCAAGCAGCGGCAGAAAGGACACATCGGCAGAAGGGACGTTATGATACCGGAAGGAAATTTTAGCCAACGAAGCGGGCAGAACCGTTCACACACAGTTCCGTTGTCGAGGCAAGATGGAGCGGTGCCGCCTCAAAGCCTTTGGGATTTCGGTTTTAGGCTTTTCGGTTTTAGGCTTTTCGGTTCCTGGATTTTCCAGTTCCAGGCTTTTCCGGAATCTCGGCTTTTCCGGATTCTCGGTTCTGTCTCGACTTTCTCACTTTTTGGTTTGCGCGGATCCCGTAGCCTGGCGCAAGGCTTCGCCGACGCGGACGGCGAAATGCCGTTCGCGGTAAGTCTATGCCTTTGGCGTACCGGCGCGGATGATTGGCTGTCCCGGACAACGCTTGCCGAAGACGGTGCGGCAGACGGAACGCCCGCGCGGCTCCGGCTTGAGCTAACGTCGACTACTGTCTGGATAGGTCCTTGCGACCGCTACCGGCGGCTGTCCGCTGGCGGGTCTGGCCGTTCACGAGGAAAAGGGGCGGGCTGGCCGCTTGGAGGGGCTTTCTGGCGGTATGTCTGGGGCGCAAGCTTCGGGCCGCGCCGCACTGAGGCGTACTGGCGGTTTAGGAAAATCTTCCGGGATTGAGTGACGGGAGATCATAATCATATTGGATATCGTTTTGCAAACGGAATTTTCGATCATTTTGCCGCGAATTGTAAAGCCAGACTGTCAGGCGGGGCACGCTTCCCCGGAGGCCGTCCTTCTCTGTCTGAAGAGTACTGCCCCGTTGCGGCTTCCGGTTTCTTGACGCTCCTTCAAACGTCTCCGGGCCTTGTGGCACATGATCCGACCGTTTTCCGAGGGTGCCCGGCAGGATTTTCGCTCCAGGATTTTCTTGACTTACCCGCGTCTTGCCACAGCCCGTTACGGACGTCCGCGCCCCCCGCCAGCTCCAGACGTCCGCACCCCCCCAGCTCCGGACGTCCGCACCCCCCGCCAACGCCCTCTCCGGACGTCCGCGCCCCCCGCCAACGCCCGCACCGGGCGCCCGAGTAGGCTCAGAGAGCCAACGGATCATAAACAGGGCGAAGGGCCACAGCTTCAGCGGCATGAATGGTGCCTGGCACTCCTGTTGTCAGCGCCCGGCGGTCAATTCATCCAGATGACCAGTCAAATGCCCCGTCATGACCAATCAAATGCCCCGTCCGCAGAACGGCAGACGCGTAAGAAATCGAACGCCTAACGAAAGGGAGCAACGGAGGATGGTGACCTGAACGTTGGGCCTTCAGTCGCCTACACGGAACGTGACGTTCGAGAGATGCACCGTCTCGGCCGCCTCGGAACGGCCCTCACTTGGAACGGGATGGCGGACCTTCAGGATCCAGAGCCCGTCCTTCACGGGCAGGAAGTCGGCCTTGCCTTCCTTGTCCATGAGGCAATAGTAGGCCTTGACCAGGCCCCAGCTCCCGGAGGGGTTGAAGCTGCGGAAGTCGCCCAGGAGCATCGCCTTGGGGAGGGGCTTGCCGCCGAAAAGCACATGGACGGGCAACGAGCCACCGGCCTTGAGCCTGACCGGGTTGCGAGGGTGACTATCTCCAGCTGGGCCTTGCTCAGGGGCCTGGTCGGGAAGTCCCCCGCGGCGTAGCCGATGTTCACGATGGCCTTTGCCGTCATATAGTACCTGTTCTTGGGGCCATCGGCGTGTCCCATCACGAAGGGCTCGAACCGGGTGTACGCGAGGTAGCTACCGGCCTTGACCGCCCCCTGGGTCTCGTACTCGTTGTTCCTGCCGCCCTAAAGCCCCATGGCGGTCTCCCCCGATTCCGAGGCGAGGACAGAGGCCGCTATCTTGCCCACGGCAACGTCCAGGATGTCAACCAGCTCGAATCCTTCATTGAAGCCGATATCCAGCCTGAGCCGCCGGTCCGCCGGGGGTGTCCCCTCCGGCGTCTCCAACCAGAGGGAATGGGCAAATGCCTCGGAGGCCGCCGATACGGCAAGGAACGCCATCGCGACCGCCAGGACTGCGCCCAGCGCGGGGAAGCGGGGAAAGAGGACGCTGGCCGAGACCGCCGCCGATGCCAGGAGGAGAAGGTGGCCCGCCCTCGCGTTTTCATGGCCTTGATGAGTTTCACTGCCTCGACGAGTTTGACGGCATCTGCGGCTTTGACTACAACTACGGCACAAAAGGTTTTGGCGGCGCCAACGGCGCAAGCAGCCATCTTGGCTGTGCCTGACATGTCACTTCATGCTCCTTCGGTCGAAGGCGAGGCTCTCGCCTCCGGATGCAGATTCGCAGCCCGTCGTGCCGCGCTCAAAACGCAGCTGCCCGCCGCGCCGTCCGAAAACGCAGGTGGCGCCGTGCCGCCAAGTTCGCACTGGCATCGCGTCAGCCGGGCCTAAGCCTGATGCGGCGCTTCACGGGAAAAGATGACGGTCACTCGAATTTCGGGATGTCGTCCAAGAGCCTCATGGCATTCCGCTGTTCCTGGCCGAGTTCCGGCCCCCGCCCGGCATCGCGTCCCGCCGTGCCGGCGTCCCGGCAGACCCGGCAGGGGGTCGTGGCTTCGGCCATCATGCCCAGGATTCCCCGGAAGCCGCGCCCGAAGGCCCCGGGCCCGGCAAGGCGGTCATCGGCCCGAATCCGGGAGTCTTCCGGGCGGGCGAGCTGCCCCGCTCCGCCGCGACCGGCGTCCCGCTCGGCCTCCCGGAGGCCGCCCGTCGAAATAAGCGGCGACCACGCTTTCGCCATGTGCCATTCCACGTAATGGGCCAACAGCGCTACAAGCGCGCGGGCCCGTGCGCCTTCCTCAGGATCGGGAAACATTCCGGCGAGGCGGAGGTCGACCGCGTTCGCTCGACCGAAGGCCGATGCCGCCAGGGCGAGGTTGAGGTACTGCCTCGCGCATTCCCCGCAGTCGAACGGATCAACGGCAAGGGAGCTCCGTACGACGATCAGCCCGTCGAGCCTGGCATCCGCGGCGATCGCGGCGTGATCCCTGCCGTACTCGAACGTCCCGTCGCCGAAGCTGAAGCTGAAGAACCTTTCCGCGCGGTGCCTCCCCACGACCGCCCCGGCCGCGAACGCCGCCTCGGCCATGCCCGAAACGGCGCCCTCCCGGGCCATTTCCCGGACGCGCTCGAGATCCCTTCCCGCGGCGGCCATGAGTGCGGACCGGGTAGCCGCCCGCTCTCGCATGACGTCCGGGTCCCTCATGAAGACAAGCCTTTCCCACGGATAAAGGCGGGACTCAAGCTCGAACGGCCCGAATTCACCGGCAGGGAAGTCCGGGATGCCGCTCAGGAGCTTCCGCGTCCTTTCGGAGTTGTCGGCGGCGAGAAAGCCGCGCCCTTCCCCCTCGACGATCCGGGCGACGTGCCTGCCCGAAAGCGTCCAGCCGCCGAACCTCGCCAGTATGCCCTCCGGGCTCGTCGCTTTCGCGACCATGATCGCCAAAGGCATGCCGATGCCTATCCGGCCCGCGTCTCCGGCATAAGGGCGGATCGCCGCCGGACACCCTTCCGCGTTCGCCAGGACGCAGACGCCGGTCCGGAAAATCGCTTCCCCCGCTTCCCGTGAGCCATCGCACCCGCCGCTTCCGGCGACCTCTTCGCCACCGGCTTTTCCGGCATCTCCGGCGCTCAGGACGCCCTTTCCGCCACCAGCGCCCCCGGCGCTCCAGGCTCCCCCGGCGCTTTCGGGGCCTCCAGCGCTCCCGGCGTCCGCGCCGCACCAGGCACCCACGGCACCGAGGGAGGGCCAGAATCCGGGACCGGCGTAGACCGAATATAGCGCCGCCACGCTTCCGACCGAGAGGTGTCTAGCCGTAAGCCGTTTCTCTATGCCATCCTGCCTGCCGAGGAGCCAACGGACGGCCTCGCGGACCCGACCGTCCGACCAGGCGTCAGGTTCGCCCTCAGCGCACGGGACGGAGAGTCCCCACGCGCAGGCGGTTTCGGGGCCGCCCCGGGGATCGATGACCCTCGCGGCGATGACACCCAGCGCGAGTTCCCTTTCGCCGGAGTTCTCATGCGAGATCAGACCGCCCATGTCCAGGCGGTCCATGGCCGTCAGGACCGCATCCACGTGGCCGGACGGCAACCGGATCGTCCCTGACGCCGGCTCGCCCGCCTTCAGGGCCTCCAGAATGACGGCCTTGACGTGCCTCGGCAACCGGGAGATGCTGGGGAGGGTCCGGTTCCGGACCTTTCCGCCCGCCAGGCGCAAGGCCCCTACGAGATCCGTCGCGGTCCTCCCCCGGTTCACAGGCCTGTGGCAATGCATCGCGCCTCCCTTCACTCCGAGCGAGGCGAATCCCCGCGCCCGGTCCGACGTCAGACAGGCCCGCATGCCGCAACGCACGGCACGGGCGGTCTCAAGGCCGCGGAACCCGTCGCCTTCGGAGTTCGGCGGTAAGCCCCGCGAAGTGGGGAAATCCCAGCTGCGGCGACTGCGGACCGCCGCCTCAACGCGGGGGGACTCGCACCGAGACCCGCCTGGGCTGGCAGGTCCCATCCGGTCCGCAGGGCATTCCAGGAACTGCCGGAGGGGGGGACTCGGGTCCGCCAAGACCCCCGGGACCTCCAAGTCTTCCATAGCCGCCAAGGGCACCATGGATTCAGAGGACGCCAAAGGCTTCCATGGCCTCCATCGCTTCCAAGCACGCCAAGGCTTCCATGGCCATCGAGATTGCCTTGGCGCCAAGTCTTCCGGGAACGCCTTGGCCGCCAAGTCTTCCGGGAACGCCATGGCCGCCAGGTCTTCCGGGAACGCCATGGCCGCCAGGTCTTCCGGGAACGCCATGGCCGCCAGGTCTTCCGGGAACGCCATGGCCGCCAGGTCTTCCGGGAACGCCATGGCCGCCAGGTCTTCCGGGGCCGACGCGCCGTTCGACATCGGGTCCTACGGGCCGGGACGCCGCGAGTCCCGGAGGTTCCGGGGTCAGCGACGGAAAACCGGCCTCAGGGCTCCCCGCCAACACGCGGGCCAACGGCCCTGCTTCCATGAACGGGGATGACCCTTCGAGCCAGCTTGCGGCATGGGCGGGGAACATGCTCGGGAACAGCCCCTTCGCTACCGGCTCCCGCGGCCCGGGGCGCGTTCAGCGCTTGCCGCCGTCCCGCTCGTCGAGCATGTCCTTGATTTCTGCCTGGCCGTTAAGGACAGCCCTGAAACCGAAGACGACGTACATCGCGAGGTACACGATCGAGAAGAGAGCTCCCCCAGCCATGGCTTTCTCCCGGCTCATGAAGCCGGGCAAGACCGAGAGGTAGCTCGCCGCCAAGAACCCGAGGTACACGACAGCCAGGGCGGCTATGGCCGAGAGAACGACGAAGAACACGGGCACCCGAGGCCTTTTCTTCGACGCGGGCTTCCGGGGCAACGGCTGGACCGCCTGCCCGCCCCACTGTTGGGGCTGTGGCGGCTGGCCCGGCTGGGGTTGCCATTGGCCCGCCTGCGGAACCCCGGCGCCCTGAGGCGGAAGCCCCGGCTGTTGCGCGGCGGGTGGCTCCGGCGGAGCCTCGACGAAAGTGAACCGGTTGCGGCAGAACCTGCACTCCGCCGTAGTCCCGAGATGCTGGGGCGTTATGGAATATACTGCCTTGCAGTGAGGGCAGATGGATTGCATGCGGTTCCTCCGTGCTCTCGCGTCCTCGCCTCGTGTCCTTGCCGCGTCACCTTGCCGCGTCCCCTTTGCCGCGTCACCTTGCCGCGTCCCCGCTTCGCGCCTCGCCGCCTGAACATCGTGCGCGGTCCCGCCGCGCGGCATTCCCTCTCCGTCCGAGTCGCCCCCGCCGTCTGAGCCGCCGTCCTGCGGTCCGCGTCCGCTTACGAACTGTCCCGGCATACTGGCGCACCAGGCGCGAGGGTTTCGGGAAAAACGCGATGCCGCGTCAGCGGCCTTTCCTGCCTATCCTCCAGAGGATCCCTTTGATCTCCGCGTGGTACCTTAAAATGATCCTTAACAGGGCGACAAGGAAAAGGGCCAAGAACAGGAAGGCAAGGGAGACCATCACAACAAAAATGTTCAGCCCGTGCATCAACGCACGGGAATTGAAGACTTGCAGCGTCAGGACGGCCGTCACGTACGCGAAGGGAATCAGGAACACTGCGGACGCTATAAGGAACTTCCGTGGTACGGCCGGCATCGACTCCGGCTCAAGGGACGGAGCGACAGGCTCCAGCTCCTGCTCGAGGGATGGAGCGACAGGCATCGACTCCGGCTCAAGGGACGGGCCGACCGGCGCCGACTCCGGCTGAAGGGACGGGCGGTCCTGCGCCGAAACAGAATCTGCCTCCCCCGTTGCCGCAACCGCTCCCGCCGGAGCCGGAGCCTCCTCGACCGGGGCCTCAGCGAACGCGAACTCCTTGCCGCAGTTACGGCACGTGGCGGACTCGCCGACGCGCTCGGGCGTCACTCTGTACAGCGTCCTGCAATGCGGACAAAACGACAGCATGGGCGGGGGAAGCCTCCTGGAAGACGTCCGGGGCCGTTCAGGGGGGCTGCCGACGGATAGGATTGGCAGCCCCCGGCGTTCCGGACGCCGGGGTCTCGCATGAAAATCGCTGTTTGGAGAGTTTCTTTTAGCATTTTAGACGCCGCAAGACAAGAAATGTGAGCCGCCCCTTGTCGGACACGGCTCCGCAGAGACAGGGCCCGTCCTGAAGCGCGGGGCCGCAGACGCCTCCCCTTCCCGAAATGCCTGCGGATGCCTCCGACGCCGTTGCCTGCGCCCCCCTGCCAGCTCCCTTCCATGCCCGCCCCTCGGTCAACGTCGCTCCTCGTCATCTCTTCAAAGCACCGTCAACAATTCAAGGAGGCCAAGGCTGGCTAACCCACTGATATCATTAACATATATCCCGAAGGAGCCATGTTTTTCCGCCTTTCACGTCCATGTTGATTACCGACATCACGGCGCATGAAACCTTTGAAGCCGTAACAGCATGATGAGTCCCAAAGGTCGTGATACCCAAGGAAACGTTTCCTGATAAACCGTTGATATTGATTTCCAAAGTCCCATGCGGGACTGTCTTGCGCCTTCGCTCCCCTGACCCTGTCAAGCCGTTCGGGCATCGGAGAGCGACCCCTATAGCCGCCGGGACTGAATTCCCGTGTCCTGCAAGCCCCAGGCGCACGGCTCCACGCTCGGCTCGCCATCCTTCTCATAGCTCGGCTTCCCAGAACTCCCCCCGCATTACCGGCTCCGTCAGTCATGCCGGACCTCCGGGTCCCCGTGGACCCATACCGCCCGGTCCCATGGCGCGATCCTGCAATCTCTGGCGACCCTGCCTCGAGCCGACTCACAGGCACGATGTTGCGGTGTTGTGACAAGACCTTGAATTTACAGGATAAATCTTGCAATCCTGTACGAAGAGATAAATGGGCAAGGCACCGGAAACCACCCGGAGCCTTCCCGCAACGGCACCGTTCCACCCCCTTTGCGGGCCCAGTCACGTGAATTTCTAAGCGAAAATCCGATCCGTGCCGCGCCTTCCCTTACTCAACGTCATTCACTGTCCCATGTGGCCCAAACTGCTGGAAATCCTGGAAAAATTCCGATGGCGCAATATCCGGGAATACCGGGGAGGCCAGGAAAGTCGAGGATGGTCGGTCACGAGCGAACCCGACCTCTCACGGTAAACGGCGTAGAAATCCCAGCAATTTCCCTCAACAGGATCTATAATGTCGTCCAGAGGAAGCGCCGGGGGCCCTGGGGGACCTTCCGTGTGCAAGGGAAGCGCTGGAAGCCTTCCGCGCGTGAAAGGAACTCCGAAGCACCCTGAGACCGTTTCATGCGGTAACGAAAAGCGCCGGGGCCGGGGGGCCGTCGGCCGCGATGGAAAAAGCGCCGGGGGCCGGGGAGCCGTCGGTCGCGATGGAAAAAGCGCCGGAGGCCGGGGGGCCGTCGGTCGCGATGGAAAAGCGCCGGAAGCCGGGGGGGGCAGCCGACGGCGATGAAAACGCCGGAGGCCGTAAGGGCTGTCGGGTGCAACGAAAGCGCCGGAAGCCGCTGTGCTTTCGGATGCAACAAAAGCGCCGGAAGCCGGGGGGCCATCGGTCATAATGATAGCGCCCGAGAGGCCTAAGAAGGCCGCCGGGCGTAATGAATACGCCGAAGGCCTTGGGGCCGCCGGGCGCTACTATAGTATCGGAGACCTGGGGGCCATCGGGCGCTACGAAAGCGCCGATGGCCGTGGGGCCGTCTGGCATAATGAAAACGCCGGAGGCCGGGGTCATCGGGCGTTGCGAAAGCGCCGAGCCCGGGCCGGCCTGAGCGCGAGGAGAAGAGAGCCGGGGGCCCGGGGGGCCTTCGCGCGAGGGGAGGTTACCATGGCGAAGACGCTGTTCTCTATGAGCTTCGCGGGGATCGGCAGCATCCGGAGGTTCGGGGACTCGTACCTGCATGGCCTGCCGCCGTCGGTCCAGAACGGCCCCGCCGCCTGCCTGTACGGCGGGGACGCGCTGGGGCCGGCCGGCGGGGAGTATTACGGTGCCCTGTGCGCCCCCGGCGGTCCCGGCCCGGTGGACGGGGTCGCGGCCGCGATGACGCCGCGCACCCCGGCCCGCGGCGGCGGCGGGCCCGGGCGCGGGGTGTTCGACCGCACGATGCTGGGGACGACCGTCTTGAGGAACCGCGTCTTCAGGGCCGCGGTGGGCGACGACGCCGAGGACGGGGAGCCCGGTCCGGAGAGCCTCAGGCTCTACGGGGCGCTCGCGGACGGGGGCGCGGGGGCCATCCTCACGGGATTCACGCTGGTGGACGACCTGGAGAAAGGCTTCATGCCAATCTTCTCGCTCGCGGAGGACAGGACCCTGGACGCCCACAAGGAGCTCGCGGGACTCATCCGCTCCAAGGGCGCCGCGGCGATAGCCCAGCTGGTGCACATAGGCTCCTACCAGTCGACCGCCTTCCACAAGGCGGTCACGCCGAGGCTACCGTTCCTCACTCTCCTGTCCCCCAGCGGGCTCCACGACCCCGTCTGCGGGGCGTCCCCGCGCATGATCACCCGCTCAGAGATCCACCGGGTCCAGGACCGCCACGCCGAGGCGGCGCTGAGGGCCAAGAAGGCCGGCTACAGCGGCGTTGAGATCCACGCGGCCCACGGGTTCCTCCTGAGCCAGTTCATGCAGCCGGGCATCAACAGGCGCGAGGACGAGTACGGCGGCTCGGCCGACAACCGCGCCCGCATGGCGCTCCAGACATACCGCGCCGTCCGCTCCGCCGTGGGCTCGGGCTTCCCCGTCCTCATGAAGGTGAACGTCCGCGACGGCTTCGCGGGAGGCTGCGATCTCAAGGAGGTCGTGGGGCTGTGCCGCACGCTCGCCCGCGAGGGCCTGGACGCCGTGGAGATAAGCGGCGACTGGCGGGACTTCCCCCAGGACGCCGGGCCGTTCTTCGCGAAGGAGGCCGGCGAGATCGCGTCCCAGGTAGCGGCCAAGGTCATCCTCACCGGGGGGCTGAGGACGCTCGCCCAGATGCGCAGGGTGCTCGACGAAACCCACGTGGAGTACCTGGGCGTCGCCCGGCCCCTCATGAAGGATCCGGGATTCGTGAACAGGCTCAG
>JAISFS010000188.1 GCA_031263485.1 Deltaproteobacteria bacterium
GGATACCCCCGGCCAATTTCCCGAAGCCCCAAGATGATGCGTGGCTGTTCACTAAGACGTCAGCATGCCGGAGTTATCGCGATGCCCCTGGTTGTCTGTCTTTTCGAATTCTCATGATGTATGGGCCTTTGTAATGAATGGGCCGGATGTCTGGTTTTTCCAATGCCATTATATCCGCCTTTCCCGAAGCCGCCGATGTCTATCCTGTTGCAATGTCGATTATATATGGAATATACAATCTCAAATTTGAATTTTTTTCGAAATTCCGATGATAATGGGCCTTAGCTATCATATTGTTGTCTGATTTTCCGTAAATCCATTGATGTATGACTTTCACAATCACAATGACGCGTATTGTTCATGTTGCCGATGTTATATGGCTTTTAGCAATCCCGATGATGTATGTTTTCGCAATCCCAATGAAGTCTGGCTTTTCGCCATGCCCTGGCTCTATGTCTTTGGCAATGCCTCTGAAGTCTGAATTTCGCTATGCGCAGGATGTCTGTCTTTTCGCAAGCCTCCATATGCCGTTCATTTCGTGAGACCCAGACATTCGCGGGTTTCCCTAAACGTTCTCTGACCCCGCGATAATCCCTGCCATCCCGTGCTCAGTGTATTTTCACAGAACAGCCCCGAAAGCCTGGTTTCGCGCGGCAGGTGCCTCCCGGCGCATCCGGATGCTGAGGCGGCCTTCGTTGCCTTGCCCTTGACCTTATCCACGGCCCTGAATGCCTGGCCCCGGCTTTCCGGCGCTTCCTTCCGGGCATACCGTCGACCCCGCAGAACGCCCTTCAGGCGTCATGAGGCTATCTTGCCACCTCCCGAGAGCGGTGGTAAGATTCGAGCGCACCCGAACCTGAGAAGGCGTCCCGAACGGAGTCTCTAAACGGCCAGGATCCTCGACCGTTGCGGGCATGGCCTGACGGAAGGCGACCCCTGGCCGTGCCGGGTTTCCCGCGCCCAGTTGTAGCCGCTGCATGAGGCGGCTTTCCCCGAAGTCTCTTTCGTCCCTCTCCGCCCCTGGCGCGGCGCTACCCTCGGCCCCTGAAACGCCGCGCCTCCTGCCCCTGAAGCGCCGCTGCCTTCGGCCCCTGACGCTCCTTTGCTATCGTTCGCTGTAATGGCCATGCTTCGCGTCTTCGGGACTCACGACTGCAGTTGGGGCCATGCTTTGCGTCTTCGCTGCTCTCGACTGCGGTTGCGGCCCGGCCTTGCGTCTCCGCGGCTAGCGGTCGCAGTAACAGTCCGGCCTCGCGTCTTCGCGACCTCGACCGCAATTGCGCCCCGGCCTTGCGTCTTCGCGACCCTCGACCGCCCTGCGCCTCGATCTTGCCTACCCCTTCCGACTCGCGAGCCGGCGCGGCTTGCAAGGAGCCTCTCAAGAATGGCATCCCTCCCGCCCTCCGTTCCCGGAGGGTCACGCGCGATCCTCCTGTCCGCGTCGCCTGCGGCCTCGCTCCCGGTCTGCGAGCTTCTGCCGCTCGTCAAGGTCCTCCGCGTGGAGAACGGCTCCGATGTCCCCTTTGCCGCGGACGGGGTCCGGATCTCCTCCTCACCGGCTTTCTTCAGGACCTTCTCGTTCCAGTTCGCGGCGCCGGGCCCCCGCGAGTCCTGGGAGGCGTCCCCGGAAGAGGTGGAACCTCCCTACGACTGGGAGGCGCTTGCCGCCGTGGCTTCCGTCGTGAAGGCCGAGATAACGGTCGAGCTCACTTCCGGCGGGGCGCCGATCGCCCGGGCGACTGCCCAGACCGAGCTCCTCCCGCCCTGGGTCTGGCCGGGGGTGGGGAACGGGCTGGAGGAGTCGCTCGCGTATTTCGCGGCGGAAGGCAGGGCAGAGGCTTTCGCTGAAGCCGCGCTGGCAGCCGGGCAGGCCTCCCGCGACCCGCGTTCGCTCGCCCCTGTCCTGTGGCGGGCCGTGTGCCGCAGGGGCCTGAAGCTCTCCGGCTGGACGGGCGCCGCCGATACCCCGCACCCGGGGGAGCGGCGGAGGATATTGACCCCTGAGGCCTTCATCGGCAGGGGCGAGGGGACCGCCCTGGACATGGCGGTCCTCTTCGCGAGCCTGTATCTGCAGGCCGGGCTCTCCCCCGCGCTGGTGGTGACGGGACGGAAGCTCTACCTCTGCCAGAAGCCCCTGGCAGGGCCGGCGGCGGCCCCGGCCGCCCCCTGGACCCCCGGCCGCGGGGCGCTTATCGCCTCTGCCGTTTTGGGCTACGCGGTCTGCTTCGATCCGGCGGCTGCCTTCTCGCCGGAGGCGGCGGAGGAGTTCGGGCAGGAGTTCTCCAGATCCAGCGCCGCGCTCCAGAACGCCAGCATCGTCGGGACCCTGGACTTCGGCGCGGCTCTTGCCGCCCGGGAACGCGTGAGGCCCGGGCCGCCGGGGCCGCGACCCCAGGTGGTCTATCCCGCTCCACATGCGCCTGCGTCTCCGGCCGCTCGGTTGCCCTTCGCTCCCTCCCCACAGCACCCAGGCTCGGCTTCCGCCCCTTCAGCCGGCTCGGCTCCAGATCCGGCAAGGCCTTCTGCGGCGGTCTCCCTGCAAAAGCCGGATACGCCGGAGCGCGGCGAACCGGTGGCCCCGGATAAGCCCGACCGCTCCGATCAAACACCCTCGCCCGCAGGGCCTTCGGCGGATCCCTCGCCCGCAGGGCCTTCGGCGGCTCCCTCGTCCGTAGGGCCTTCGGCGGAGAAGGCCCCGCGTAAGGCTTATGATCCCGCCAAGGCGGCGCCCACTGTCAAGCCTCCCGAGACCATCCCGCGCTCCCAGGAGTTCGAGTTCGCCCCGGGATCCGAATCCGTACCCAAGGGTGAGTCCGCCCCGGGGTCCGAATCCGTCCCCAAGCGTGGGTCCGCCCCGGAGTTCGGGTCCGACCGGGATCGTGGGGTGCCAGAGGAGCCGCATCCCGGGGCGGAGATCGAGGTTTCACCGGAGCCGCAGCCCGCCCCCGAACGCCTGTCCAAGTTCGAGACCTGGAAGAGGCGGCTTTTGGATCTCTCCGGGCGCAACAGCCTCCTCAATTTCCGTGCCGGGCAGCGGATGGTGGACATCGTAGCGGCCGATCTGCCTGGACTCGAGGACCGGCTGGCCTCGGGAAAGAAGTTCGACTTCGCGGCCGGGCTCGACCTCGTCGGGCAGGCGCCCGCCATGGGGGACGCGGAGGTCTCCGAGGCGCTGTTGGGCATCGCGTCTGCCAACAGGGCGAAAAACGTCCTCGTGGCCTGCCACGAGGCTAAGGACCTGGACAGGCGGCTGCTCGCGCTTTTCCGCCAGGCCCGCACGGCCATGCAGGAAGGCGGGAGCAACATCCTATTCCTGGCGGTGGGCTTCCTCGCCTGGCTGGACGGGCGGCTCGAGCGCCAGGCGCCGCTGATCCTGGTTCCCGTGACCTTGAGCCGCGCCGGCGCGGGGAGCCGCTTCAGGCTCGAGGCCCTGGGCGACGAGCCCCGCTTCAACCTGACGCTCGTGGAGAAGCTCAGGACCGAGCACTCCATCGGCACCCTGGATCCCCTCTCGGCCTCGCTCCCCAGGGACGCCAGGGGACTGGACGTGGCGGCCATCCTGGACCGCGCCGCCGAGGCGGTGGCGGGGATCCGGGGCTGTCGAGTCACCCAGCGGGTGACGCTGGGGCTCTTCAGCTTCGCCAAGCACCTGATGTGGAGGGACCTTTGCGACATCGAGGCCGCAGGCCGCGACCGCGCGAGCGAGGTCCTGAACCTTCTCATAAACCGCGTCCCGCTCGCAGACACGCGGCCGCATCTGGGCCCGGGTGATCTGGACGACGCCCTGAGGCCCGCGGACGAGTACCTGCCGCTCCGCGCCGACTCCTCCCAGCTCGCGGCGGTCATGCGAGCGGCGGAAGGCGGCTCCTTCGTGCTCATCGGGCCCCCCGGCACCGGGAAGAGCCAGACCATCGCGAACATGATAGCCCAGTGCGTGGCACGGGGCATGACGGTGCTGTTCGTCGCCGAGAAGGCCGCGGCCCTGAACGTCGTGCGCCGCCGTCTCCATTCCCTGGGCCTGGGCGGATTCTGCCTGGAGCTCCACTCCAACCGCACCGACAAGCTGGCGGTCGTGAACAAGCTCCATCAGGAGGCCTTCTCCCCGCCCGAGGCGCCCTGGCGGGACTGGGCGCTCCGCGCCGACGCGCTCGAGAAGGCCCGCGGGGCGCTGAACGCCTACGCCCGAGGTGTCCACAGGGCGCGGCCATGCGGGCTCACGCCGTTCGCGGCGGCGGGGGGCCTCCTAACGCACCGCCTCTCCCCGGACGTGGAGCTGGGGGGCCCGGCGACCGGCGCGGGCGTCCTCGCGCTCTCGCGGGAGGACCTGGACGCGATGCTTGAGACCGCCGCCCGCCTGGGCTCGCTTTTTCGCTCCACGCGCGGCAAGGGGAGCCTCATGCGCTATCTGGGGCGCGCGGGCTGGACCCCGGAATGGGAGGAGGCGCTCTGCGCCTCGGCGCGGGAGCTCCTGCGGCTCCGGGGCGAGCTCGCGGTCTTCGAGGGGGAGCTGGGTGCCCTGAAGGATCCGGGGCTGGCGCGGACCCCCCTGCGGCTGGCGAACGCCCTTCTGGCGCTCGCCCGCCTGTTGCCCGAGGCCCGGGGCGGGGCGTTGCGGTTCGTGACCGAGGGCCCGCAGTCGGCGACTCGTGCCCGGCTCGCGGCGGCCCTGAGTCTCCTGGACGGCGTGACCGCCGGCATGCGGGCCTTCGACTCGGACCCCGGCATGGACCTGCTCGCGCTTTACAGGCTTTTCGAAGCCCTCGCCGGGGTGGCCCCGGGCCTGGGCGCGATGATTCCGGGCCTTGACGCGCACAGGCTGGACCCCGGACAGGAGGTCCGGGCCTTCATGGCCGATGCCGTCGATGCGGTCGATGCGGGGGACGCTCGCCCGGATCTGGCGCGGGTCGCCTGGAAGATCGCCATGACGCCCCGGGCTGGGCAGATTGCCCGTGAGATCCCGAAGGCGCTCGAGCTCCTGCGCGACTCGCGTGCCGCGAACGCGTCCCTGGAAACCTCATACTACGCGGACCGGTCCCGTGCGCTGGACCATGAGGATCTGGCGCGCCTGTGGGACTCGGCCCAAGGGGCCTTCTTCGTCAAGGCATTTCTGATCCGAAGGAAGGTGCGCCGGAAGCTCGCCTCTGCGGTGGCCCCGGGAGCCGTGAAGCCTCCCGATCCCAGAGCGGAGTTGGACCGCCTCGCGGCGCTCAGACGGGCCGAGGACGCGCTGGACGCGCTTCCGGCCCTGAACGCATTATACCGCGAAGGGGACCAGGCGGCGTTCTGCGGGAGGAACACGTCCCCCCGGAAACTTGCGGCCTTCGGGGATCTCCTCGCGCGGCACGTCAGTGTCAAGCCGGCGTTTCTCGGCGCCTTTCGGACGCTTGACGATGCCCAGGCCCGGCTCCGGAAGTTTCTCCGGACTGCCGATGCCCTCGCGGCGGTCCTCAGGGACTGGCCCTCCTGGGGCGAATGGGGGGGCAGGGCGATAAAGGCCGTGGACCTCATGCTTGACGGAAAGACCCCCTTCGGTCCTCCTGGCGGGCTCGGTGCCGGCCAGGCTGTGGGAGCCGGAGGTGCCGGTCAGGCTGTGGGAGCCGGAGCTGCCGGCCAGGCGGGCGGAGCCGGAGATGCCGACCAGGCGGACGGAGCCGGAGATGCCGACCAGGCGGACGGAGCTGGAGATGTCGGCCAGGCGGGCGGAGCCGGAGATGTCGGCCAGGCGGATGGAGCGGACCAATCCGGCCAGGCGGCCCAGACGGCGGCGGACGCGGCCTGGGCGGCGAGGGTGACCGAGGCGTCCGCTACGGTCGCCAGATTCGCGGAAGAGGCCGGGCGTTTCATGGGACTCATGGGCTGGCGGGGGGACGTCGGAGAGCTGGAGTTCGGCGAGGCCGAAATGGCCGCGCGGGACGTCATAGGCTACCGCGACTCGCTGAACGCCTGCGCGAGCTACGTGGCGCTCCGCCACGAAGGCGCGGCGCTGGGCCTGGGGCCGTTCGCCGATGCGCTGGAGCGGGGGGCGGTCCGGGAGGGGGGGGAGCGTTCGGCCGTGTGGCGCTCGATCTGCGCCCGCCTGGTCCTGCGCGCGGTTGGCGAGGATCCCAAGGCCCTGGCCATGACCTCTGCGGACAGGTCCTACCATCTGGACCTCCTGCGCCGGAGCTACGAGGCCAAGCTCGCCGGCGCCGCGGGGCACGTGCGGGGCCTCAGGCGGGTGCCCGGGCTCGCGGACGGGTTCCCCAAGAAGGAGCGGGACCTGTTGGACAAGGAGCACCGCAAGAAGAGGATGCACCTGCCCGTCCGGAGGCTTCTCGCCTCGCTCCCGGAGCTGGTGCCGGCGGTGACGCCCTGCCTCATGATGAGCCCGCAGTCCGTGGCGCAGTACCTGCCCGCTGACTCTCGGCCCTTCGATCTGGTGATCTTCGACGAGGCCTCGCAGATCCCTTCCGCCGATGCCGTAGGGGCGCTGGCCCGCGGGCGCCGCGCCGTGATAGTGGGGGATCCCAAGCAGCTCCCGCCCACGGCCTTCTTCGACAAGAGGCCGGATTCGGCGGACGACGACGAGGACGCCCAGGACGAGGCGCCGCTCGAAAGCATCCTGGACGACTGCCTGGCGGCGGGCTTCCCGCAGGTGAGCCTGGGCTGGCACTACCGCTCCCGCTCCGAGGGCCTCATCTCCTTTTCCAACGGCCGCTACTACGGGGGGAATCTCGTGACCTTCCCCTCGCCGGACGCCCGCAGGGCCGTGGCCTTCGTGAAGGTGGAGGGCATCTACCACGGCGGGAAGGGCGGGAGCAGGACCAACCCGATCGAGGCGGAGGCGGTCGCGGCGGACGTGATCTCCCTGTTGCGCTCGCCCGAGTCCGCGCGGGACGGGTTCTCCGTGGGCGTGGTCACCTTCAACGCCCCCCAGCAGGAGCTCATCGAGAACATCCTGGAGCGCGAGCGCCTGGCGGACCCTTCGCTGGAGCGTTTCTTCGACGAGCGCCTGGACGAGCCGGTCATCGTCAAGAACCTGGAGAACATCCAGGGGGACGAGCGCGGCCACGTCTACTTCTCCGTTGGCTACGGCCCGGAGTCGCCGGGCGCGAGGACGCGGCTCAACTTCGGCCCGCTCAACAAGCCCGGCGGCGAGAGGCGCCTGAACGTCGCCATCACCCGCGCCCGGCTGGGCGTGAAGGTATTCGCGTCGTTCACGCCCGACGCGGTTCCGGATTCGGTGGCTTCCAAGGGGCTCGCCGATCTGAGGGACTTCATGCGCTACGCCGTGCTCGGGGGCGCGCGGGGCGAGGGCGCCGGCGCCGGGACCCCGCCGTCGGATTTCGCGGCATACGTGGCTCAGGGCCTGAGACGCCGCGGCTGGGAGCTGGACGAGTCCCTGGGCGAATCGGGCTTCAGGCTGGACGTCGCCGTGAAGGATCCCGCCGACCCCACCAGGTACCTCGCGGGCATCGAATGCGACGGGAAGTCTTTCAGGGACTCCGCGACCGCCGTGGACCGCGAGATCCTCCGCGGCGAGGTGCTCGCCGGGTTGGGCTGGACCGTGATCCGCGTCTGGTCCATGGAGTGGTGGAATGCTTCCGGGACGGGAGACGCCGAGGCCAGGCTCGACGCATTGGATGCGGAGCTCAAGGGGCTCCTGCGGGAGAGGCGCGCGCGGGAAGCCGCGGGCTCCTGAGCGCCTTCGCCCGCAAGGGCGCGATAGACGGTGGACTCCGATTCGGAACGGTCGGGAAGGCACGGCAAAACGTGGATGCCGCTGTCGCGGTTGCTTGGGCGCGGGAAAGAACCGTCGCCGCAGTGGCAGTCGTTAAGGCTCGGGAAGGGGCTGCCGAGGCTGTCACGAAAACGAAGGCGCGGAAAGGGAGCCGTTCGCCGCTTTCGCGATAGCGAAGGTTTCGGCTGAGCGCTATCGTGGCGATGGGAATGTTGATTCCACCGCAAAAACCCTCCCCCTCGACAGGGAAGCGGAACGCTATGTGGCCATCGCATTGGCACCCTTGCGCTTAAGCCTTAAACCACCGCCCATCCGCGCACCCTTTACCCAGACACTCTGCCCTCAAATGACTGCCAGGAGGTGAGGGAGGGGGTTTTTGCAGTGGAATCAGTGTTGCCGGGTCAGGGAGATTGCCGTAGTGACCGGAGGGCACAGGGACAGAGCGCAGTCGCCTTTCATTCGCGGGAAGGCGTCCAGCGGGGCGGCAAACAGCGGGGCGGCAACCAGCGGCGCGGTGGGTTGCAGGCAGACGGCGGCGTGGTAAACGCGGCGTCCGTAGGAATTCCCGAAACCGTTCTCAGAGGGTTTCCGGGTCGAAAGGCGGACCGTATCCATTGGGGCCGCAGTCCCCCCTGACGCATCCGAGGACAATTATCGCGAACGGGAACGCCAGGAGGATGATCAGGCACCCCGTGTGCCCGATGTCGTGGAAGCGCCGTATGCACAGGCTTAAACACGCGAAAATATTGATGAGTCCCATGTCTCTTATGACCGCATCGAACACGCGTTGGCTATCGGCAGAAACGCCCTGGCTCGCCAGAGCCATGGAAACGGCGAACACTATGAAGTTCATGAAAATGACGAACAGCATGTAGTACCAGAATTCTGCCCTGTTGGCCCTGCCGGAGAAGTCACCGAGGTTTTTGAGCGAGTGAATTATGTAGTCGACCCTGAAAAAAGGCATAACTAGTCGACCCTGAAAAAAGGCATAACTAGCTGATTTTACTAAATAAAGACCAGGAAGAGGATTGATTTAATGCCTAACTCTTAAATTTCAAAATTTTCTTGGCTTGGAATATCAACAAATATAATGATCATTTCAGTAAGTTCGCTAGATTCTCGTAATGAGCAGGCATCACCGATATCGGTGATAATTCCTGAGTAAATGTTAAATT
>JAISFS010000189.1 GCA_031263485.1 Deltaproteobacteria bacterium
GCAACCGGCAGAGCCGGAGCACGGCCAGGAAGAGGCGCAACCGGCAGAGCCGGAGCACGGCCAGGAAGAGGCGCAACCGGCAGAGCCGGAGCACGGCCAGGAATACGCACCGGCGCCAGGCCCGGAGCCCGCTCCGGGCACCGGGACAGAAATCGAGCCCGAAGCCGGAGTGGAGGCCGGGCCCGAGGCGTCCACCGAGGAAGCCCTGTGGCTCGGGGATCTGGAGCGCAGCAGGAAGGATCTGGGCGACCTCGAGGCCTTCCTCGCCGCCGAGGCCCGCCGCCACGGCGAGCCGAGAAGCTACGGTGGGAACACGTCGGCTTTGCTCCGGGGGCTGGAGAACTGCCTCATCGACTCGGGGAACCTCGAGGCCCTGTACTGGTACTCGCGGGCCAACCCCGATGGCGAGGTGGGCGCCTGGCTGGCTGAGACCCTCTATCTGGGTACCAATTGCCACTACCTGCGGCTCGACTCCGGGAGGCGACTCTCCGAACTCTTCGCGGAGGGCGTGAACCGCGTCAGGTGGCTGGACCCCAGGCAGCTGAGGCTCCTCGCTGCCGCCCTCGTCCGGCCGGCGCTCACGATAAGGGACCACAATCTCGTGAAGCTCCTGGAGGTGCTCGCGGCGGAGAGGTCGCTCCGTCCGAAGCTCGGGATCCTCCTGGCCGAGATGGCCACGCGCAACGAGCACGGCGAGATCGTCCTGGGCGAGCAGACGATCAGCCGGGCCGCTGCCGAGGCCAAGCGGGCGGAGCTTGTCCGCTCCCTGGAGGAGGACACCGCGCGCTGGCTGGATTCGGCGCCGAGGCAGAAAATCATTTACGCGCTGGCCTCCGACATCCACCACCTGCTGGTCGCGCCCAACGGGGAGCTTCACGGCCTGGTGACCGGCGCCCGCGCCGCCCGGGGCGAGGCCGATCTGGACGCCCTCGCCCTGGAGGTCAGGTCCTGGAAAGATCCCGCCTTCGTGCAGAAGAAGATCCTGGAGATCCAGAAGCTCGTGAACGTCTCCACGACCAAGAAGATCGTCGCCCGCGCCAAGGGGAAGCTCCACGAGAAGATCCGCGCCGCCGCCCTGCTCGCGGGCAGGTGGGTGGACCACAACCGGGAGCGGTCTCGAAGCCGTTTCGACGAGTCGGTGCGCACCCACCTCCTGGAGGTCCTGCGCGGGCTCTCCGAGCTGGCGAGCCCTCCCCAGCTCCCCCCCGTCCTCGCCCCGGAGGACGCCTCCGCCAGGCTCCTCCAGCGGATGCTGGACGAGCTCGCGGGCGGCTACTCCGCGTACCTGAGCGAGGGCGGGCCACCCAAGGCGGCGCCTGCGGGCCTGCCTGAGCTCGAGACGCGCCTGAGGCTGTGGCTCCTGAAGGCCCGGGGCCCGTCCGTGGAGGCCGACGGGGAGGATCTCCCGTTCGCCGAATTCGTGGCGGCGCTCCTGAACGGGAAGGGGACGCCGGACGACTGCCTGGAGCAGCTGCGCGGCGAGGGCTTCGGGACGCATCTCGTGGCGACCGCGGTGGCCCTGGAGCCGGAACTGGCCGACGTGAGGGATCCGGGTACCGGGCGCAGGCTGGGCGAGCTCCTGAAGGACGCCTGCGGCGCCTTCGCGGGCCGTCTCGCGTCGCGGCTGTCGGACGCGGCCGACCGAGTGGAGGAGCAGTACGTCCGGGGCGGCATCAGACGCCCGGACCGCGACGCCTTCGCGGGGGAGCTGGAGGCCGTCTCCCGGGTCCTGGAGGAGATGCCGGAACTCCGCGGCCGCGATGCCCAGGACGGGCTCTGGACGCGCCCGGATCTCCTCGGGAGCGCGGCCGCCGCCAGCTCGCGAATCCGCCGCGTCCGGGCGGGGCTGGACCGGCTGGCCGGGGAAGCCTCGCGGGAGGCCGAGGCCAGGCTGGCGGAACTCAAAAGCACCGCGGACGTGCCCGCCGACGCGGAGGCCCTGGTGCGGGACATGATCCTGAACGGGGAGTACTCCGCCGCGGCAGACCAGCTGGCGCGGACGGCAAGGGCCATGGAGTCGGGCGCGAGGGCGCCCGCCGCGCCCAGCCGGGGCGGCGACTCCTACGCCGAAGGCTTCTACGCCGCGCTGGACGGGACCCACGAGGCCGGGCTCGCCGAGGACAGGACCCGCGGCAAGGCGTCCGGCGGCGACGGCCTCGCCGCCGTGTGGAACGCGATGAGCTCCCACTCCGCCGCGGTCAACGCTCCCCGGCGGGTCTTCTCCGGCAGGCTGGCGGAGCTCCTGAGGAACCTCGGGTTCTCCTTCGACGCCAGCGTGAGGCTCTTCGACGACCTCAAGTCGGACGGGCGGCCATTCTACTGGTCGCGGCTGGTCCTGAACGGCGCGACCATCAGCTCCGTCCTCCCGCGCTGGGGCTCCAAGGCCGAAGGGAGGCACGTCATCGTCATGGGCTGGGGCGACGTGACGGCGGGCGACATAGTCCAGCGCGTGAGTTCCTACGGCGACGACCCCGCCGGGTCGGGGTTCGTCTTCCTGTTCGGCAGGCTCAACCGGGCCGGCCGGGAGCTTCTGGGGCGGGAGTTCCGCCGCTCGCGGCTCTGCCCGGTCGTGGTGGACTCGAATCTGGCCGACTGGCTCGCCTCCTCCGGCCTGGACCAGCTGGAGCGGACCCGCGCGATGCTCGAGTGCGGGGCGGCGGGCGGCTGGTACAACCCCTACACCCCGGATGCCGCCGTCGTGCCCAGGGAAATGTTCTACGGCAGGGAGAACGACATCGACGAGCTGTGGAACCAGTACGGCCCCTGCCTCCTGTACGGCGGAAGGCAGCTCGGCAAGTCAGCCATGCTCATGCAACTCCTGCGGTCACGCCACCGCCCGGAGGAAGGCGCGCATGTCCTCTACCGGAGCGCCCGCCACGCCTCCACCTTGGACGAGATCGTCTCCTCCATGCTGAGGGCCGCCGGCCTGGGGAGCGTGGAAGCGGCATCCGGGCCGCTGTCGGCGCACATCCAGATGCTCCTGACAGCCCCGGACGCGGAGAAGGCGCCTGGAGGCGAGCAGGACGCGGACGGGACGCCCGGAGGGGGCGAGGGAACGGAAGGCGTCCCCGGGGCGCCCTGCCGGAGGATCCTGCTCCTCATAGACGAGAGCGACAGGCTCCTTGACGCCGAACGCGCCTGCGGCTTCGAGAGGATCGAGGCCTACCGGGACCTGATGCAGTCTACGGACCGGAAGTTCAAGATGGTCCTGGCGGGGACGCATTCCGTGCAGCGCTTCCACCACTACCCCAACAACCCCCTCAAGCACTTCGGCGCACCCCTGTGCATAGGGCCCCTGGACCCCGCGGACGCCTACAGCCTAATCGAGCGGCCCATGAAGGCCCTCGGGATCTCCTTCGAGTCGCCGTCCCTGTGCTTCAAGGCGCTCACGCTCACGAACTACCACCCGAGCCTCCTCCAGCTCGTCTGCCACGCCCTGGTGCGGCACGTCCAGCGGAACGGCGAGGACGCCGCCTGGTCGCCGCCCTTCAGGATTTCCCGGGAGCTGCTGGACGGCGTCTTCCGCAACCCGGATCTGCAGTCCCAGATGCGCGCGCGCTACGAGTGGACCGTTGATCTCGACCCGCGCTACAGGGTCATCGCCTACGTGATAGCCTTCATGGAGGAGGACAGCGGGGCCGGGACGGGCCGGGAGGGCTTCCCAGTGACCGAGATCCTGGACAACCTGAGGTACTTCTGGCCCAAGGGCTTCTCCGGGGTGGACTTCGACCAGGTGGAGTGCCTGATGGTCGAGATGGAGGGCCTGGGGCTCCTGAAGCGCGTCCGCGACCGCTTCGCGCTCAAGAACGAGAGCGTGCTGAAGCTCCTCCAGGCGGACGGGGACGTCTCCACGGAGCTGGAGAAGTTCGAGTCCATGGACTACGCGCCGCAGAGCGGCCCGGAGGGCATGCGGCGGGCGCTTCCCGGGGAAGCCTCGGGAGCGCCGGAAGCCGTCGCGCCCCCGAGCCCGCTGGCCTATTCCGTTGAGAATTCCCTGAGGGCCTGGGAGACCTCCTGCGCCCTCGTGGTGGGATCCGAGGCGCTGGGCCTCCTGCGGGTCGTAGCCGCGCTCAGCACGGTCCTTTCCGACGACCTGGGGACCGCCTCGCCCGGCGACGCGGTTACCGTAGTGCCGGACTCCCTGGACGCGAGGGGGCAGGCCGCGGCGATCTCCGCAGCGTTCGCGGCGGTCGCGCACCCGGCGTCCGACCGGGCCATGGCGGTCGTTGTCTGCGGGGACCCCGAGAAGTTCTGGGCGGTCTTCAGGGCCGCGGAGAGGTTCGTCGCGAGGAAGCGGGGGCTGGGCCGCTTCTTCAAGGTCATCGGTGTCGCGGACGCGCGGGGCTACATGGAGGGCCTGGCGGGGGGCGGCCTCGGGAGCGGTTCGGAGACCGTGCATTTCCTGGAGCGCTGGAACGTCAACGCCATAGCTGGCTTCCTGGACGCGACGGGACTCGCGGCCGACCGGTCCGAAGGGATCCTGAGATCCACCGGCGGCTGGGACTCCCTCGTCCTGAGGGAATTCGTGCTCCTCAGGGGACGCGAGGGCGGAACCGAGGGCACGGGCGATGACCGGCCGCCCGCCGCGGACGCCGGCTTCGCGGCCACGGCGGGTTTCAGGGATCCCCCCCCCCTGTTCCGCGCGATAGACGACTTCCTGGTCTCCTTCTGGGACTCGCCCTTCACCGAGGAAGACTTCCCCAAGCTCCTGGAGATGCACGTCAGGGATTCCGGCAACGCCTACCCAGGCCTCGCCCCCTCGGCAGGGGAGATAGCCGACGCCTTCTACCTTCTCCAGCGCATGACCCTGGTCGTGCAGCCGCCTCCGGATCAATTGCCTCAGGGCGCCGCCTCCGCGGAGGCTCGCTACTGGATAGACCGCCACTACCTGGCCTCCCTCAGGCCGATGCCCGACCTCGGGAACGCTCCGGGAGAGCCGGTCCCGGACGGCGCGGGCAAACAGGAAAGCATCTTCAGCGCCGACAAGGCGGAATGCCCGGACGGCGCGGGCAGGGAGGAAAGCCCGGAGGAGCCGGAACTCGGTGAGCCCGACCGGCGGACGGGGGCATCGCCATGATCTGGAAGACGCCGAGCGGCCTGGCCTACGCGGCCTCCGTCAGCTCGTCCTTGTCCCGCGGGAAGAACGCGGTGCTCCTCATCCCCAGGCCGCTCCCCCGCGAGCCGCTCCTGCGCAGGCTTGCCAAGGACCTGAAGAACGCGGGAAAGCGGGAACCGAAGGTCTTCGATCTTTCCCAGGCCGAATCCCACGACTCGCGCGACCTGGCCTCCGTCCTCCGGACCGCCTGGAACTGGGACGACGAGCCCCGCAGGCCCGACTTCGGGGCCAGGCCGACGCTCCCCGACCTCTTCGAGATCCTCGAGGGGGACGGGTCGCTCAAGTTCCTGGCCCTCACCGGCCTGGAGTCACTCTCCCCAGAGGCCCAGACCGCGATGGCCGCGGACGTCTCCCGCTGGGCGGGGCTCTCCCAGGACGCGGCCACGCCCGTCCCGCGGGGCCTGAGGCTCGCCCTCGTGGCGCCGCCATCGTTCAAGGAGATCAGGACAGATCTGTTCCTCACCAGGCATGTCTTCTGGGGGCTCATCCGCCAGAGCGACCTGGAGTGGGCCTTCAGGCGGCTCATGGCCTCGAGCCGGGCGGCGGACAGCGTCTCCCAGGCCGAGTACCTCTACCTCAAGCCGCTGTGTCTGGCCCTGTGTTCCGAGGACTTCGAGCTCATGACGGGCATCGTCTCCGCCCGCCCCAGAAGCGTCAGGGACGTGGCGGACGTCCTGAAGGACCATCCGCTGAGGAGGAAGGCCGGCTCAAGGCGCATGGACGATTCGGAACCCGCGGCCAAGGCGGGCCGCCACCCCTCTCTGTCAGGCGGGCTCCCTCCCCCGCGGCCCTCCGGCCTCCGGGAGATCGAGATGTGGTCAGAGGGCGTGCTTTCGGCAGGCGGCTTCACCCGCGTCCATCCCGCCCTCCTGGACGAGGACGCCATCGGCAAGGCCGTTGCCGCAGCCCAGCGCGAGGTCTTCCTGCCCACGGTGGATCACGTCCACTCGATTCTCGTCGACGCGGTGGAGATGGCCCACGGCAAAGGCATCTGGGATTTCCTGTCGAGGGACCGCACCGAGCGGGACAACGTCCTCACCGAGATCGGGCCTCTGGCCTACTTCATCACCAACAGGATCGGGCCGATGGGATGCCTGCATCCCCATGCCAAGAAGTCCGCCCAGGACTGCGCCTTCGCCTGGAGGCAGCTCCGCCACGCCGGGGCCCACAACAAGATAGCCACCTTCGAGAACGTGCTCGCCGCAGTAGAGAGGTACAACGAGTTCCGGGAGCACTACGAGCGGATGACGAGACAAAATGCCGCCTCGCCGGGTCCGCGCACTGGCGGGAACGGGAACGGCCGACGCCCGGAAAGGTGACGGGGCGACCGGCGACAGGAGATGTGACGGGGGCGACCGGCGACAGGAGATGTGACGGGGGCGACCGGCGACAGGAGATGTGACGGGGGCGGCCAACGACTGGAGATATGACGGGGGCGGCCAACGACTGGAGATATGACGGGGGCGGCGGTCGCGGCCTGCGGATGTCCGGCACCTGCCTCGTGCGCCTCACGGCTGAAAAGGCCTTATGGCCTTTCGCGGGATAGGCGTTCGAAAGCTATGCCCCCAGCGCCTTCCCGGTCCCATGAGCCCTGAACCCCCGGGCCGGTCCCCCCTCCCACCCCCCTCCTTCTTGCCGCCCGGACGCGCGGCCTTGCGAGGTTCAGATGGCCAAAAGCCTTCCGGTACAGGAAATTGAGCGGATTGCCATGACCGAGGCGAGGCGGGATGGATTCGACCGCTGGGAGCTGGCGGACTACAAAGGGCGGACAGTGGCCCATCACGCCGCCCGCATGGGGATTCTGCCAAAAGGCTTCTCGTATTGGGAAATTCCCGACAAGGTATCCTGGACGGTCGCCCACGAGGCCGCCCGTCACGGGAATCTCCCGCCGGACTTCTCGCTGTGGGGAATCTGCAACCGCGGGTCCGTGACAGTCGCACACATGGCAGCCCGTCACCGGACTCTCCCGAAGGATTTCTCGCTCTGGGATATCGCGACCTCGGACGGATGGACGGTGGCTCACGATGCCGTGCGCATGGATTTCCTTCCCAAAGGCTTCGACGGATGGGAACTCGCCGATGCCAAAGGCCGGACCGTCGCCCACGTGGCCGCCTCTATGGGAACACTGCCCCGCGACTTCAGCCGTTGGGAAATTGCCGACAGGCGAGGCTGGACCGTCGCGCATGAGGCTGTCAAGAGAAGGACGCTTCCGGAAAACTTCAACCGTTGGGAGCTTTCCGACAAGCGGGGATGGAGCGTCGCGCATGAAGCCGCGAAAGGGGAAAGCCTTCCGCCGGATTTCAGCCGCTGGGAACTCGCCGACAATCGAGGCTGGACGGTCGCCCATCAGGCCGCCATGATTGTCAACACTAAGAGACGTCCCCGTATTTGCGATTACTGGGGATATGCCCCAGGAAGCAGGCGGGAAGCGACTCATTTCGAAAGGATTTTCTGGTGCCTGCCCGACGACTTCGATCGCTGGGATCTCGCAGACGGGAACGGCACTACCATCGCCCATCTTGGCGCCGCCCTGGGTCGGCTGCCGGAAGGCTTCGATCGCTGGGAGCTCGTGGACGGTTCAGGCGAGACCGTGGCTCACGTCGCCGCATGGAAAGACGGGCTCCCCTACAAGTTCGACAGATGGGATCTCGAGGACGGAAACGGCGTGACCGTGGCCGGCCTTGTGGCTTCTTTCGGTAACCTGCCGTCGCGTTTCTCACGGTGGGAAATAGCCGGCAGGGACGGCCGTCCGGTTGCGCTCGACGCGGCGCTCTCTGGTCTGCTCCCCGAAACCTTCGACCGCTGGGAGCTTGCGGACGGAAACGGCAGGACGGCGGCCCATGAGGCCGCGAAGGCCAAGCGGCTCCCCGACTTTTTCGAAAGGTGGGATCTTGCCGACAAGGGAGGCAGGACCGTGGCGCGGGAAGCCATCGAAAGCGGGGCATTGCCGTCAGGGCTTTCCAAGGGCGAGATGGAGGCCGGCTACGGCCACGTGGCGGTGAGGGAGGCCTCCCTGGCGGGATACGCGTTCCGCGATCAGTCTGCCTGACATGGTCAAGGCGAGCCCGCCCAAATCCTTTACGGATGCGCGTCAACAGTGAAGACCCTGGACAGGACGGACGTGCCCGGAAGCCGGAGTCGGCATTCCCCGCCCCGATACTGGCGGATCCGGCTCTTCGCCTCTTTCCGGAACGGGTCCCGGGAAATACGGACCCGTCCAGCCGCCATGGCCTTGGAGAACGCGGCCTGTCGCAAACTCGTGAAGCGCACGGATGACACTCCCAAGGGAGAGGCAGTTCATCTGTATCAATGACGCTTCCTGACGCCTGAATAGCGGTTCCGGGCCTGCCCTTATAATTCCTCGCCGTTATCGATGATTTCGTTCACGAAGGGATTGTCAACCCCTACTTCCTCCGCAGGGAGAGCCGTCGGCTGGATGCAGGCATCGAAATCCTCCGCCAGGTCCATAAGCCACATGCAGGCCTCAGTTCAGATATTGAGGAAAAGTCACGGAAAATGACCGCTATGTCCACGTCGTAACGCATATCGAAATTCCCATGCGCGTACTTCCCGAACAGCACCACGCGATCCGCGTCAGGTCTCACGCGGCGCACCTCGTCCGCATAACGTTTGATTTCCTCTCTTACGGGGTCAATGTCAGTAGCCATTTGTATGCCTCACTGGCTTGATCTAGCGTTGCATGATTTTGGGCTTCACGATCATCGCGCCGATGGTAAATTCGGACCCGGTAAGCAGCCATTGCCGGAAATATCGACAGAACCCTTAATGACACATGAAGTTTCGGGACGAATAACGATAGACATTGCGTTTCCGTTAACGGCAACAGATCAGGTAACTCTGCAGGGAAGGCGAGTTGACAGTCAGTGGCAATCCAAGCGGATGGGAGGTCACCCCGACCGCCTGGATGGGCAAGCCACACTGCCAGGTGAGGCAATCTGATCCAGACCAGGTTTTTGGTGGCAACCCCCAATGAAAGGATATCCAACAAGGAAAGATTACTTGACGTCGATTCTCCATAACCCTATCATGGCTGCATGGGGGAGCATGTGCGGGATCTAACGGCTCACCGTTCCCTTAAGGGGAGAGACGGACGGTCAGTTTGAAATGTATTACCGAATTTTGATTGCCAATAGAACCTCGAAAATGAAAATCGACTACGCCCCCGGAATAATTCAGCGGGGGATTCATGATGAAGAGCCAGATGGGGCGGCAACCGCCCAAACTTCTTGACTTGGCAGTCATGCCCCGACAGCCGGTATGTTTTGCCTACCATTCCAGATCCATGAGGCCAATGACCTGATGATATTGCCAGCCACTGGTTGCCGCTCCGACATATTACGGTTCCGTCATCAATATCTGGCAAAAAATATGGTTTATGTTTTCCTGGACTTTTCTGATTCCAAGTATTTACCACAAATGATAAATTGATGTCTTGCCTCACTTATCATGAAAATTTTATATACCAGAAAAGACAAATGTCAAAGCGAACTGCAGCTCAATTTCCCGGTCGACATATTTGCTGTGGACAGCACACCTGGAAGTTCGCCAGGACTCTTTACGATGACTGTCCGGTCCTGCTATCACTGCGGATGGCGCTCCGAACTGACGGCGGGCTGCCCAAGTCATGATGAGCCGGAACCATCGGAACCGATGGCGGGCGAAAGCGGTGAAGGACGGGGCACCCTGCACCAATCCCCGTCCGTAACTTCACGGAAGTCAATACGAACGCTTGTCCTATCCACTATGGAGATGGCTACGGCGTACACCTTGAAATCCTGCCAAAGATATTTGACGGCATATTTTTTGTTGTAGATCTGGTTGAAAGCCGACTGTATTCCTCTAGCGTGACACTTTTTGACCTGGATGTTCTCCTGAGATGATCCTGCTTTTTTGCTAGAGTCAGGCTCAGACGGTTTTCCGTCATCAGGTAAAGGCTTATGAGAGATCGGGGTAATGGGTGGATCCATTGTCACATCTACCGCATCCGCAGGCCGTCCCTTGACAGTGTCGGCAGTTCCGTTGTCCTGATGATTTGATTCCAGTCCCTTTGTCTGCTCTTCAATCAACCCTTTGGTCTTGTTGTATTTGACTTCCATGACGAGAACTGGATTTGTGCGCAGCTTGATGGAAAAATCGGCCCTTCCGTCGCCCGTGCTTGGTTCCTCCAGCAGTTCGCCATCCACGAATTTTAAGGCTCTTGATAATTCATGCTGGAAAAAGCGTTCTTCAGTCTTGATATGTTCCCAGGGAAATCCTGAAAGTATTGAAGAGAAGATACTTGAGGCCGAA
Source organism: Deltaproteobacteria bacterium (assembly GCA_031263485.1). Taxonomy (GTDB): domain Bacteria; phylum Desulfobacterota; class Desulfarculia; order Adiutricales; family Adiutricaceae; genus JAIRZX01. The sequence goes on from JAISFS010000189.1 coordinate 10,427, forward strand.
TCAACGTCCAGGACGGACATGGAAGCTCCAAATTTTTCATATAGTCCGATGATAGAGGCTGCCTCCCTTTTGGATGAGCTGGCGCCGGGATACAGCCTGTCGATCAGGTGATCTTCCGCGAAGGAAATCTTTACCTCCTTGTTCGGTATGGTCAGGTGGTAGTTGATAATCCCTTCGACATCGCGGGAATCATCGATTTTGCTTACGCTCAGGTATCCTGTCATCAGAAGCGCCGTCGGAGCCGAAATTTTTACTATGTCTTCATCTGATACGACATCTTCACTTACGGTATTCTTGGCGTAAATCTTGAAGTAGTCGATATTCCGGATATCCAACTGGCGAAGAAAGCCGGGAGCGCCAGTGCGGTACCAATATCGTGTAAATCTCTTTTCAGATAAGAAGTTCAAAACCGAATAGGGGTTTAGCACTTCCATCACACCATCCCAGCTGTAGCCATCGTACCATTCCTTGAGATCGATGAAAAGTTCGTCTGCGGAGGAATACGATTTCATGCCTGGGTTGGATTTTCTGACATCAAAAGCCTCTTCAAGATATTTTTTCAAGGTCGAATTGATCTCATCGACGGAAAAGCCGCAAATCTGTGCGTAGGGAGATTCAAAAGTGATATCGTAAAGGATGTTCATGCCGGAATCAGCCAGTAGTTCCTTGAATCTGGTGATCCCCGTGACTATTATAAATTCTAACAGACCTTTATCACGAGCGGTTTTCAATGCCGTGTAGAATTCGGAGAGTGTGCTCTGGACCGACTCCAGTTTCCTGGGATTATTGTAATTGGCCAACAGGGGAAAGTCGGATTCATCGATGAGTACCGAGACTTTATCATGGTCTGCATAAACAACATCCCCGTTGATGACCACCGGCTTCCCGTTGCTCCTGAGCTGGATGTCGCCGTAAGAGTCGTAAAGGACGTCGATCAGCTCTCTCACGGCGTCTTTGCTGGTAGCGGATGACAGGCTTACTCCGAGTCGTTTGGCTGTCGTGCGGAGGTCGGCAACGAGGCTTTCATCAAATCCTTTGCCGCTTTGGCTACTTTCCGCGAAATTCAGCCTGATCACGTGACTTTTCTTCCAGATGAATCTTGGATTTGGGTTGCAAATATCTAATCCTTGGAAAAGATCCTCCCTTCCCTGGAGAATCGACTCGATCGTGCTGATTAGAAGCGTTTTCCCGAACCTTCGTGGTCTGGAAAGGAAGATCGCCTTATGAGCGTGGTCAGTGAGCAGATGACGGATAATATCGGTCTTGTCCACATATACACAACCATCTGAACGCAGATCCGGAAAATACCCGTGAGTGAGCGGCAACGGCGGCAGAGGATCATCGGTTCTCGACTTGTCAGGGTTGGGGATTTTTTCGTCCACGTCAAATTCTCCTTGAGACGGTCTGGTGAAGACGGAACCCAAAGCTTCCGAATCTGCTCCACTACATGTCTCATCATAAACACTACACGTTTCATCCTAAAATAGAATGGATAAGACCTTATATGAGGATACCGGAAAAGATCATTTTCCCTATCTGATGGATGTTTCGATGCTCTACATGAGACGCCAGTGCCGAAACAATCAACAAAGACTATGATAAACGATGCCGAAATAGTCTAACGTTACCTAACTTCCCGGCAAGATGCTACCGATGATTTGCAAAGCTTCAGTAAAACTACCATAATGACTTCCATGTGTCAACATCCGATTTCCTTCTCTCCAACCCCGCTCCGCAGGCCGGGCAGAGGCTGCTGATTCTCTACCGTGACGCTACGACAACGGGTTTGGATGCCAGAATTACCGATTGCCACCTTTCGCCATCTCCAACATCCTACCGTACCGTTATCTCCGAAATAGGCAAAGAGTTTGTCATGGACTTCGCGTGAACGGCCTTGGGAAAAATTTTGTTTACAATCGATCAGGTAAAAGTCTTATCCCACGAACCACATCTATCCAAGATACATCCAATATCCTCGAGCCCTTCTGGAAGTTATGGTACTCAAGGAACCTTCCCGTTATCGTTCACAGTGAAGCAGGCTACCCTTCACTGATTCCTGGCCTGGAAACACCTCCCCCGCTTCCCGCAGCTTGGATATCCCTGAACAGGACGAACTACCCCACCATGCCAGCCGCCGCCTCTCGATACCGCGCCTACCCGCCAACGCAGACTGTCCCCCCCATGAACTGATACGGTATTGCTGTGATTATATCTTCAGGATTTTTTGACAAGCATGGAATATCAGGAAAATTGTCAAGTCCATGGGTAATACGTTCAGCCACATTCAGCAAATACCCAAGAGCCTGTCGTCACATGGGCAAGACGACATAACAGCCAATCGGTGGCATGGCTCTTGACGGCGGCAGTCTTCAAATCATACCGGTCGAACTCAAACCAGATGCCAAATCCGTCGGCATGAACCTTCTTGAAAACCTTCGCTCCAGACAACCTGGCCCTCGCGCGTAATTATGGTTCGCAAATGCCTGAATCTTCGCCATACATATTTTCCTCACACACGTGAACGCCAGGCATCCGGTTCGAGATTTAGGCATTTCCGGCACCTTGACTTGACGGTCCACGGCAAGCGGCGGGCAGGCATGACATCATCGTATCTGCGGCTTCGGATGGCCATTGCCATTCCGAAGGCCCGCAAACTTGATTCCACTGCAAAAACCCTCCACCTCGACAGGGAAGCGGAACTTCATGGGGACATCGCATTGGCATCCTGGCGCTAAAGCCTTAAACCACCGCACATCTGCGCACCCTTTACCCGGATACTCGGCCCTCTAATGACTGCCAGGAGGTGAGGGAGGGGGTTTTTGCAGTGGAATCAAACTTGATCCTCAGGGGCGGATCGGTGCCTGACGGTGAGAGCGGCGGGGAAAGCCGCCAGGCCGACCGGCTGCTGGGCCCCGCGCTCGACTCCGCGCATGACCACGGTGCCTTCCCATCAGTTTGGCCACTTGACAGGGAGCAAACGTTTGCCTAGCATATCCCTAAATCGCGGGCGCATGGCCCGCTTCGCGCTCGCGCCCGAGGACCGACATGCCCGACATCCAAGACGCGCTTCTGGACGCGTTCATCGACAGCGACCTCGCGGGCCCCGTCCTGGAGGAGCTGGCGGACAACCCGCACTACTACGACGAGTTCCTCGCCGGGTATGGGATCCGTTCCGACGGCGACGAACCCGCGCCCCAGCGGGAATATGCCGCGCCCCTGCTCATGGAAATGGCGGATGACCGCCGCGCGCTTGCGGCGGAAATGCTCGATTACTGGATTGCGGGGCTGGAGGACGACTGGCCCGAGCTCCCCGTCAGGGACGACGGATCTCCCCGTGACCTCCGGCTCCGGATACTCGAGTGCCACCTGACGGGCCTCTCGCGAGGCATCGACCCGATCTTCTTCCCGGACGCGGTCCAGGCGACTGCGGCGTTGGAGGACGCGGCCCCCTTCAGCCACCTGGTGGACCTGTGGAGCGCCGTGCGGGACCTTTACGCCGCCCGTTCGGCCTTGGCCGGCGTCGCGGGCGGCCTGGAAAGGCTCTTCGCGCTCGCGAGGGAGGCCCTGGAGTCACCGGACGGCATCCCCTATCCGATGATCGTGGACCCACCCCTGTCTCTCGAAGATCCGCCTTACCCGATCCCTCAGGTCCAGGAAGATCTCGCATGGGACCTCGAGCGACTCATCATCTCGGGAATCATGGATTCCGGCCCTGTTCCGGAAAACCTACAGTGGGTGAGGAAAGGGCCCGAGTTCGTGGGCAATGTAGCCTTCGCGCTTACGCCCTGGGCCCGCTCGCTGACCGAGCCTCTGAAGGCGCTCAAGGACGAGCTTGCGAAGGCGAAGGCGATCGCGGAGGACGACTTGGCGGAGGAAATGGCACGCGCGGAGATCTCGCCTAAGCCTCCCCCGCCCCGTCCGTCCCGCAAGAACCCTTCGGAGCCGGACTGCGCCGGATCCTCCCGTAGCGCCTCGGCTTCCGGTGAGACCGCCGGGTTGCCGGACTGGCTTCCTGAGGCAGTCCGCCCCGGAAACCCGGACGTTGCCGCCTTCCCGCAGGCTATGGCGGCCCTGGCCGCCGACCCGGCCCTGGCCGACGCGCCGGCGCCCCCGTCGGGAAGGACCCTGGGAGAGCTTCTGCGTGAGACGGGCGAGGGATACCTGAACGGCATCTCGGAGCTCCTGACGGAACTCCGGGACACCCTGGAGGGCCTTCGCCTTTGGAGGGCCTTGAACCGCGCCGCAAGGGACTCCATTGCGACGGAGCTGGACGGCCTGGCCTTCCGCTGGGAAGCCCTGGCGCCCCGCCGGGAGGACCGCGTCTCCGCGCTCGCGTCCGACCCGGGCAGGCTCCGGGCGATCGAGGCCGCGCGAGAGTCGCTTATGAGGCTCAAGGCCAGCCTGGACGCCCGCAGGCCTCTGGCGCTCGGACGGGCCGCCAGGAGGGTGGACGCCCTCCTCGGACGCGCGCCTGACGCCGCCTGGAAAGCGCCGTCCGACCGCGTCCTTTCGTTCATCGACTCGGGTGACTATTTCGGGGGCATGGCGGAGCTCGACCGCCTGGAGGAGGCACTCGCGGAAGGCTCGGATCTTCCAGAAGCCGAGGTCCCACCCAGCAGATCCCCAGCCCCCGGAAGATCCCACGCCGGGGAATTCTGCGCCTTCCTGGACGCCATGTACCCTGGCAACGGCACTTACGCCGCCAACGGCTATGCGGATGCTGCCTACGGCTACGGGGACGAAGGCTCCGGGGTCGATGCCGAAGGCTACAGCAACGGTGACGGCGGCTACGGGGACGATCCCGGAGGCTTCAGCGACGCTACGGACGCCAATAACGAAAACGGCGGCAACGGCCCTACGGACGGAAGCTTTGGAACGGACCTCGGACCCGACGCTGGCGGCGCCGGCGCGCAACCGTCCGGAGCGCCGCCCGAGGTTAGGGACCCGAAACTCCTGGACCTCTGGAAGGCCCTGGAGGCGTCCCGCGGCTTAAACGATCCGCCGACCGGGGACGGCAACCGGGCGGACGGCGTCCCTTTGGAGGCCTTGCGCGGCGAGCCCGCCGGCCCGCCCGACAGCGCTCCCGCCGTCCTTGCGGCGGAGTTCCTGGAACGGCTGGGCTTCATGTTCGACTCTGCGGAACCGTACCTCGGCGAACGGGCGTCCTCCGGGGGCCCCTTCGCCTGGACGCGGCTGGATCTGGACGGGGCCACCCTCCCCTCGGCGCTTCCGCGCTGGGGCTCGCTTGCAGGGGGACGCCACGCTATCATCTTCGGGTGGGGCGATCCGGCGCCGGAGGACATCGTCCAGGCCGCAGGCGCCCTCGCCGGACACAGGGACGCGGCGGTCACCGTCTTCGCCTTCGCCTCCCTGGACAGGGAGGGCAGGGCCGAGCTGGGGAGGCTGTGCCGCCGGGAAGGGTTGTGTCCCTCGGTCGTGGACACGAACCTCGTCCATTGGCTCGCCTCGCGCGGGCACGGCCCGGCGGGCCGGGCCCGGGCCATGCTGGGGGCGGCCTCCGCCTGGGCGAGCCCGGACCCTTACGTGCCGGACGCGGCGGGCGCCGTGCCCCCGGAGATGTTCTTCGGCCGGGCGCGCGAGTCGGCGCTCCTCGCGGATCCCGCCGGCCCGTGCCTTCTGTGCGGGGCCCGCCAGTCAGGAAAATCGTCGATGCTCTCCGATCTGGCGAGGCGCCTCGCGCGCCCGGAGCGAGGCGAGTACGCGCTGTACCGGACGGCGGGATCGGCTGCCTCGCTCGCTGAGGCGGCCTGCGAGACGCTCTTCAGCGGGCGCCTCGCCCCCGGCGGGCTGGCGGCCGGGGATCTGGCCGCGCACCTCGGGTGCCTGCTTCCGGCGGGGAAGCCCGGACCATACCGGAGGATAGTCCTCATCGTGGACGAGTGCGACCGTCTCCTTGACATGGAGGAGAGGCGCGGCTACGCGGGGCTTGCGCCGTTCGCGGAGGCCATGGCGGCCACCTCCGGACGCTTCAGGCTCATCCTTTCCGGCCAGCGGGCCGTGGCGCGCCTGGCCGGGCGCCCGGACGGCCCGCTCAGGCGCTTCGGCCCGCCGATGACCCTGGGCCCGCTCGCGCCCGAGGATGCCTGGCGCCTGGCCACGATACCTCTGGCGGCGCTGGGGATCGAGCTCTCGCCCCCGTCCCTGGCTGCGCGGATCCTCTCGTGGTCCGACTCGATGCCGGGGCTCGTCCAGCTCGCCTGCCAGGAGACGGCGAAGCACGTCCGCGACGGCCATCATGCGCCGGACGAGCCTCCCTTCAGGGTCACGGGCGGGATCCTGGACACGGTGCTCCGCAAGCCCGGCCTCCAGAGGCGGGCCCGCGAGCGCTTCGAGTGGGCCGCGGCGACCGACCCGCGCTGGCGCGCCGCGGCTTACGTGATGGCCCTCGCCGGGAAGGCGAGGATCCGGGCGGCGCGGGAGGCCTCGGACGGCGGCTTCCCGCGGGAAGGCCCGGACGCCTGGCCGCGCGGGCTCGCGGCGCCCGGCAGCGGCCTGAACGCCGCCGAGATCCTGGACGCCCTCGCACTCGCATGGCCTTCAGCCTTCCGGGACACGGGCCTGGACGAGGCCGAGCGCCTGCTGGGCGAGATGACCTCCATCGGCATCCTCCGCAGGTCCCGTGACAGGCTTCTTTTCCGGAACCACCACATGATGCGGCTTCTCGCGGACCACGGGGACCTGGAGGCCGAACTCGCGGGCTACGGTAATGCGGGGCCGCCTCAGACGGAATCCCCGCCTGTCCTGAGGCGCCGGCTCCCGCCGCCCCGGACATCGGCCGCGAGTCCCCTGCCCTTCTGGCTGGAAAATGAGCTCAGGGCCCCGGGAACCGGGCACTTTCTCATAACGGGGTCTGAAGCCCTGGGCATCGGGAGGGTCGCCGCAGCCGTGGAGTCGCTGTTCGATGACGCCGGGGACGGACTTGGCGTTCGGGAAGGCGATGACGGACACGGAAGCCCTGACGGACGCGGAAGCCCTGACGGACGACAAAGCGTCCAGGGCCGGGCCTTGAAGGTCAAGGTAACGAGGGTCCCGGACGGGACCGCCCCGGAGCGGGCAAGCTTCGTCCTCCGCGAGCGCGAGGCGTCCGCCGCCGACGGCCGCGGCGGGATAGCCTTGATGGAGTCGCGCGACCCCGAGGCTTTCCGGGAAGACTTCCGCGCGACATTGCAGGCCCTGGAAGCCCCGGACGCGACAGGGGACGCCGGGGGCTTCTTCAGGCTCGTGGGGATAGCGGGCGCGGGGAGCCTTGCGGACGCGGCGGGGGATGCCTTCCCTTGCGCCGCCGGGCTCTCGACCTTCTACCTGGAGCGATGGAACGAAGAGGCCGCGGCCTTTTCGCTCGAAAACGCTGGAGCCGAACCGGAGGAGGCGACCAGGCTCGCCAGCCGACTCATGGCGCGGACCGGCGGCTGGGACTCGCTTTTGTCCCCTCTCGTCGCCGCGCCCCTGTCAGCTGAAGGCGATGACGTCGCCTCCGACAATCCCGGAGGCTTCAAGGGCCGTGACGGCCAAGGGGGCCACGAAGCCCATTGTCCCCAAGACAGGCCAGACGCGCCCCCGCCCGGCTTCCGGGAAGCTGCCGGGGTTCCGGGCACTCGGCCCGTGTTCAGGGAGGCGGACTTGCTCCTCCTGGAATCGGGGGACAGGCCGTTCACGGAACGCGATTTCACGGAACGGCTGACGGAGCGCCTCGAGAGGCAAGGGGCCCCAGGCGGCGCACCTTCAGAGGATCCCCTTACGCCCGGCGAGGCGTTCTACGTCCTCCGCCGCCTGACCGTGATCGCGCCGCTTCCGGCCGCCCGGGGCGCCCCTGCCGGAGAACGCCCGGAACCCGGCGCCCGGCTGTTCGCTGCGGACGGGCATTACCTGGCCTCTCTCGCGGGGCGGGGCCCGGAAGGGGGGGGGAGGTGATCTGGAGATCCCCCGGAGGCCAGGCGTACCTGGAGCGCGTCGCGGGCGACCTCGCCCAGGGCAAGAACGCGGTCCTGGTCGTGCCCAGGCCGCATCTCGCCGGGAGGCTGACCTCGGCCCTCCAGGATCTCCTGCGGCAACGCGGCTTCCCGTCCTTCTCCCAGTGGCGCGTCCCCCGCGACCCGCAGGGGGGATTCTCCGATCTGGCGGGGATCATCCGGAACGCCGCGAGCCACGGCTTTGCCCCGGCCCATGCCGGGGCCCTGGGCAACGCCCGGGGGCAGGACGCAGGCATCGGCGGCCCGGACGGGGGACACGCGTCCGCGGACGACGGGCTCCATTCCCTGTTCGACTCCTTCTCGCCTCGCGGGGGACTCAGGTTCCTGGCTCTGCGGGGCCTGGAGACCCTCCCCCGGGAAGCCCAGGAATCCGTGGCGCAGGGCGTGTCGCGGTGGGCCGCCATCACCCAGGAGGCGCTCACCTCGGCCGGGGCGCACGGGGGCCTCAGGATCGTGGCGCCGGTCCCGCCGGTCTTCCCCCAGATGAAGTCCGACCTGTTCATGGCGGTTCACGCCTTCTGGGCGGCCATCTCGCGCACGGACCTGGACTGGGCCTTCAACCGCCTCTACAACGAGCACCCCTCCGACGACCCCGCCGACTACCTCTACCTCAAGGCCGTCTGCCTGGCGGTCTGCGACGAGGACTTCGCGCTCATGGAGAGGATCGTCTCCGCCAGGCCCAGGACTCTCAGGGACGCCTACGCCATATTGCAGGCTCACCCGCTCCGCCGCGCCGCCGAGAGGCGAGCCGGCGCGGGCGCGTCCGCAACAGCCGATGCCGAACCGCCAGCCTTCAACCACGGCAGGCCGCCCCGACGCCCCGTCGTCCGGGAAGAGGTGGAGCTGTGGTCGGACGGGCTTCTGGCGGCCGTGGGGGCCTCCAGGCTCCATCCGGCCTTCCTTCAGTACGACGGCCTGGAGAGGGCCGTGGCGTCAGCCCAGCGCGAGCTCTTCCTGCCGCTGGTGGACTACGTGCATTCCCTCATCGTCGCGTCCGTGGAACGCGCGCACGGCCGCGGGGTGTGGGCCTCGCTGGAGAGCGACGAGGAGGCGAGGAACGAGATCCTGACCGAGATCTCCCCGCTTGCGTTCTTCATCAAGAGGAAGGTGGCCCCCAAGGGCGGCTTCGGCGCCCGCCAGCGCGAGTACGCGCTGGAGTGCGCCTTCGCCTGGAGGAGGATCCGGCATTCGACCGCGCACAACCGCATGGCCTCGCTGGATCTTATCAGGGACGCCTTCGGGGACTACGCCCGCTTCCGAAAGAACGTCTATGAGGCGCTCGCGCCCCGCACGGCCCCGGAACTGCCGGACTGGTACAGGAACCCGCCCGGGGCCCACGCAGCCGCCTGATGCCGGAACGCGTAACCATGCATGAGGCGTCCGCAAAAGTCCCGGAGCAACGACTGGCAACTCCACTACAGGGCCTCCGGCCCGGCGGCGCAGCGAAAGCCTCCGGAGACCGGCTCCGCCTCACTGACCCCGGATCGGCGCCGCCGCACAATGGACCCGAGCGTCAGCCGCCTGGCCGATGGGTCCGAGCAACGGTTCCCGGCCCGTCGCCTCCGTGCTGCGGAACCCCGAAAGCCGAGAAAGTGGCGGGGGGAGGCGGGCAGGTCTTCCCCCCTCCCAACATCCCAAGGAAACTTTGGACTTTTACGGACGCATCATTCATAATGAGAACTGGATAGGCTGGCGGCGAGGAACCCCGGGGCAGTCACCCCGCCGATATCTGGCACGTATCGCCTCCTCCTCAGCCTCTACGAGGTCAAGACAGGGCGGCACAAGCGAGATTGGGCAGCCACGCCGGGATGTTTTTTTCAGTCATGTATCGGTCGTCTGAACTGGCATTGGGAAAATTGCATTGGGGAAGGAAGATGGCCGGAAAACATCACGTGGTTATCCTGGCGGGTCCCAATGGAGCCGGAAAATCGACCGTTGCCCCATTTTTGTTGCGTGATACCCTTGCAGTAGATGAATTCGTCAACGCCGATGCCATTGCAAAAGGCCTATCACCTTTCAATCATGAATCCGTAGCTTTGGAAGCTGGCCGAATAATGCATGCTCGGCTCCGTACCCTCGTTGAGAAGGGAATGGACTTCGCTTTTGAAACTACCTTGGCCTCTCGCGCTTTTGCTCCCTGGCTGAAATTCATTTGCGGGAAAAATTATGAAGCCATCTGCTGTTTCTTGCTCTTCCGGACGCCGAACTGGCTATCGAAAGGGTAGCGTCAAGGGCTAAGCGAGGTGGACACAATGCTCCTGAAACCGACGTAAAAAGGAGATTTGCCGCAGGGATAATAAATTTTTTTGAGTTATACCAGCAGACGGTCTCTTCTTGGCAACTTTTCGATAGCTTAGACCCCGGCGATCCAATCAAATTCGCCGAACGAGGAATCTATTCGCCGCTCAAAGTTCTTGACGATGTGAAATTTAACGGGTTTGTCGAGAGATACAACAATGTCCGCTAGGAAAAATGTCGATATCGGCGATCTCATCCTCAGCGATGGTCCAATCATTGAGGCATTCCGTCAGGCGGGAATTGCAACCATGCGGGACCACATCCAGGCCGGTCTTCCGATGATTTCGTGGCACGATGGCAAGATTGTGAAGATACCGCCCGAAAAGTTAGCCAAAATGCTTGAAGACGATGACTATTCCCCTTTTGAAGAGAGCTCCCAGTGACACATTGAGATTAAACGTCGGCTCTCACGCGGATACCGATCGGCTCACGCGGATACCGATCAGCCAGTTAGGCGGGAGCCCGTACGGTTCCGGACACAACCCTCGGCCGTCAAAAACGGTCAGGATTGGGGACAGTCCCCGTATCCAAGGAAAACATCGCAACCGACTCGCATTAATCAAGCCGCACGGATGACCCGTCCGCTCACGAGCGATCCGAAACCCGACCGCAAATCCGGGGAGCGCTGTCCAAGACTGACGCCGTCTCAAAAGGCAGTCGCGTCATCATGCGGATGAACCGCAACGATGCCGAGCGGGGGAGCCCCTGTCCCGCCATGCCCTGCCGGTCACTCGCCACCGTCCGGCGATTTCGCGCACGGTCGGGGGAACGACTTCCCTATTCCTGCACGGTTATCCGCTTGCCTTCGCCGCGGGCGGCGGTCCCGGGACGGTACATCTCCTCGGCTCGCGGTCCCGCCGCGAGGTAGGCCCCGGGGAACGCGGCCCTCGCCAGATACGAGTAGCCATACAACCCAGGCTCGAGGCTGTCCGCGTACAGCCTGATCACGCCGGGGCGGATCTCCGCTTGATTGTGCCAGGCTCGCGGTTCCGACCGGGGAGCCGGCGGCGCGTTGAACCAGTCCTCGCGGGACGTTACCGGTTCGGGGTTCCGGCGCCCGGCAAGGCGAAAGTCCACGGGAACGAGGCCCGCGGGCAGGGGAACCTCCAGGACCAGGTTCCGGCGGGCGGCGGCCGTCATGAGCGTGACTGAAACCTCCACGATTTCCCCCCTGCGGAACGCCGACTCCCCTGCCGAGCCGGGCTCGGGCTTGACCCTCCTGAAGCTCCGCGCGATCGAGAGACCCGGGGTACCCCGTGCCGAAAGATCGGGCTCCCTGGGCGTCCAGTAAAGGCTTCTCAATGTCCACAGCGCACCCTGCCCCTGCATGTCCCTGCGTGGCGGCGGCCCCGTCAGGAGATCCCCTGCCGGTACGCTCCCCCTGAGCGCGGAAGACACGTCCCCCTCCAGGACGGTCCTGTGCCCCTGGACAGCCTTCACCCGCATCGAGTTCCGCGGCGAGGCCTGCAGGCTGGCTTTCGCCATCGCCGATGGGCTCCCTTCCGGAAGGCGCCGCTCCGCCTCCGCGGCCTTCCGCAAGGTCACGACCCCCCGGAGCGCGCTCGCCAGGCGGTTTGAACTCCCGAAACCCCCGTCCGCGAGCGACGATCCCGCCCCCATGACGAGCGCCTGCAGCAGCTCGTGGCCGGGCGCGGCCTCGGAGAGCGCCAGGAACGCCTGGGCCGTGAGGTCGTCCGCGCCGAAGATCCACAGATCCGGATCCTCCCGGGCGGAAGCCTCCTTCACCCTCGGCGTCCGGCCCGAGAGATCCAGTTCGGAGGCCACCATGGGGACAAGCGTCCCGATCCGCCCGTCGCGCGCGTCCGAACGAGGCAGGGCGGCCAAGGCCCTCAGAAGCAGGATCTTCTCGTTTATGCCGAGCGAATAGAGCTTTCCGTAATACGGATCCAGATCACCCATCTCACCCAACGACCTCCGGCCCGCCCTGAACAAGGCGCCGATGACGTAGAGCTTCCGGGAATCCGAGCCGCACAGCGAGCAGAGCCCCTTGCCGTCCTTAACCTTCGCGAGCTCCTCCTCAAGATAGTCGGCCATCTTCTCCATGGCGCGCCAGGGAAAATCGCGCCGTTCGATCCTGGCCTCCCGCACGAAATCCAGGGCCCAGGCCGTTAGGACAGGCGAGCGCGAATCCTTGCCGCCGCCGGGCCGAGGCATAAGGCCGCCGGGCCGCAAGCGTGACTCGATGAGCGCGAGCTGCGCGTCCACCGTTCCGCGCAGCTCCCCATAGCGCCCCTCATCACTATTCCGGAGGCCCGGCTCAAGTATCAGCCGGTAGAGGGCCCCCGCCGCCCTGGCGGTACTCTGATCCAGTCCGTCGTGCGGGTAGGCTTCCAACGCCTTCAATGCCGCGTCCATGACCCCGTCCGCCTCCGCCGCGAACGCAAGATCGAGCCCTCCCCAGGCAGGATCGGCTCCAGGAGGCAACCCAGTTTCCGGCATGGATGATCCTGCCTGCTCGAGGGAAACCGCGGCGATGGCCGAAACATCGCCCGCCGGGACGACATCGATTGCGGACACCGACCGGTCCGCAAGCCCGGCCAGCTCGGCCTCGAAGACGACCTCCCTGCGCCCCGCCGAGACGGCCCGCGCCCTGAAGCCCGCCTGGACCGTTTCGCCGACCTTTAGACCTAACGACTTTCGGGGACCTTCCAGCAACTCCAGCCCATCACCCAGGCTAACGCGGACAGCGAGCTCGCCGCCCGCTTCCGAATCGCCCGTGACGGCGACCGTAGCCAGGAACTCGTCGCCGACGGTCAGAGTCTCGGGCAGCGCCGGGCGGAGCGCGAAGGCCTTGGTCACAGAGATTCGCGCCTCGCCGGTGCCCGAGGAGCGTCCGCGGCCGATCGCCACGGCGTAGACGTTAAGATCGCAGGCCTCTTCCGGAAGGCTGAAGCCCGCCTCCGCCTCGCCGTTCCCGTCAAGCTCCAACGCTGGATAGAAGGCCACGGCCGGCAGGTGACCGATCGCCTCGCCCGCGTCCGGGTTCTTGATCCCGCCGTCCCCGACCGCCGACTCCGGCCCCTTCCTTGGTCTCCCACGGCCGTCCCGGCCCTTCGCCTTGCGTGACAGGCCGCCAGGGGCCAGGAGTTCGGCCAGGGAGGATGCCGTCTGCACCCTGAGCGGCAGATCCTTCCGCAGGAAGGTTTCCGGTCGGAAAATGCCGTCCCCGCCAGCCCCGACCGTCCCCGCGCGCACGATCGCCAGAGCCACCTCGCAGTCGGGAAAGGGCCTGCCCTCCGCGTCCGTGACCTTGACCTTCACGTTTACCTGGGACCCTGTCGGCGCCTCTGCCTCCGAAGGCGTGACCTCCACCGCCAGACGGTCGCGGGGGGAATTCACCTTGAGACGAAAATATCCTCTCCGGTAAGCGGGTCCGCCAGAATCCTCGCCATCTGCGGGAGGCGGGGCCGTGCGGCCCCGCACGACGAGCACGGACGCATAGACCGACGGGGCATCCTCCTCCGAAAGGGGGATCTCCACGACGGGCGCACCCCCGGCCAGATCGAAGGTTCGCGCCTCATACACTCCTCCACGTTCGAGCGTCAACAGCCCAGTGCCCTCCGCAAAGGGGCTCTGGACCAGGACTTTGGCCACGTCGCCGGGCGAGTACTCGTCCGCGTCCGTCACGATCCCCACCGAGTCCGCTTCCATCGGGCACCAGACATCCTCTCCGGCTTTTCCAGCCGCCGCGGCGCTTCCGTCATTTCCTGCCCCCGCGGCGCTTCCGTCATTTCCAGCCCCTGCGGCGCCTCCGGCTTCTCCAGCTACCCCGGCGCTTCCATCATTTCCAGCCCCCGCGGCGCTTCCGCCATTTCCAGCCCCCTCGAAGCCTCCGGCTTCTCCAGTTACCTCGGAGCCTCCGGCTTCTCCACCCTCCTCGGAGCCTCCGGCTTCTCTTCCCTCCTCGGAGCCTCCGGCTTCTCCTCCCTCCTCGGAGCCTCCGGCTTCTCCTCCCTCCTTGGAGCCTCCGGCTTCTCCTGTCTCTGCGGCACCTCCGGCAACTCCTGCCTCCGCAGCACCTCCGGCTTCTCCTGCCTCTTCGGAGCCTCCGGCTACTCCTGCCTCTTCGGAGCCTCCGGCTTCTCCTGCCTTCGCGGAGCCTCCAGCCCCCTTGGAGTCTCCGGCCCCTCTGGCCCCCGATGCCCAAAGATCCAGCCTGGCCAAAGCCCTGCCACCCGAGGAGTCCCTCACTTCCGCAGTCACGTAATGCTCGCCCGGTTCCAGGGGCATCAGCCAGATCTCGACCGGACCCTCGCCGGCCTCAACGATCTTTTCCGATACCAGCCTGTCGATGTACTTCAACCCGATGTCGTAGCCGCCTGGAGTGAGCCTGCGGCCGCCTGGCCAGGTCCGCCTGAAGAGCGAAATCCTTATCTTGGCGCCCGGCACGGCGGTCCCGTCTGCCCCTACGGCAACCACCTTCAAGGGGAAAGCCGCACCGGCCTCGGCCAGGCGGCCCGATGCAGAGAGCCCGGCGTACAGGGACGCGGGGTGCGCCGTGAACCCGCCCGTCCTCACGGCGGTCTGCCCTCCGAGATCCGCGGCTTTCGCGGCCAGGACGAAGGCCCTGGGCGCGGGAGGGCCGCTGTCCGGGATCGTCGCCTCGAACGACGCCGTGCCGTCCGGAGCTATCGGGGAACGGCCCTCGCCGGCAAAGACCGGCTTCGCGTTATCCGCAGAGAGGCCCGCCTCGGCGTCCGTCTCCCTGGCGGTGAAGCTCCACTCGGGCCCGAAACCCGGCGGGCGGTAGCCCCAGTCGACATGCCAGCTCAACGAGAAGCCGGCCTCTCCGCCGTCCAGCGGGACGCCTTCGGGGAAAGCGGCCTTCAGGCTGAAGCTCATCCTGTCGCCCGCGAACGCGTCCGGCATCTTTCCCAATGACAGCTCGAAGGGGAGATTCGCTTTGCGGCGCACGCTGAAAGCCATCGGCCCGACGACGTCAGGGTCGCGCGGTACCCCGGCAAGGGCGGCGGACGACCGCCCCTTTCGGGGGTCCAGGTCCAGGAACACCTGCCATTCGCCGTCTTCAGCGAAGTCAGGCACCGCGAAGTCAAAGGATACGGTCCCGTAGGGGCTCATCTCAACCGCGCGGTCGTAGGCGATGCGCCCACCGGGATCCCGTACCACCGCCCCGACCCGGCGCGCTTCAGGCAGGGAGATCCCGTCCGCACCGAGCAGACGGGCCACCGCCTTGAGCCTGACGGTCTCGCCCGGCCCGTATGTCGGCTGGCTCGCTATGAGGAAGCCCTCTGCCCAGCCGGGGGCGAGCGGAACCAGCGCGTTGCCCGTGCCGACGGCATCGGGATGAAAGTCCCGGTACCACTCCAGGCTCCAGAAAATTCGCTCGGGTCCCTTGTCCGCCGTGAAGTGCAACTTCGGACGATAGAGCGGACGAGAGCGGCACTTCGAGTCCATCCTTGCCGCGAGAACGACCGCCCCCGGAAGCCGCGCGGTGCCGTCCTCCCCGGTCTCCTCCGACCAGAGTTCCGAGCCCGCGCAGTCGAAGGCCTTAACGGCCGCACCTGCCGCTGGCTTGCCGTCCGAGAGGCGGGTCACCCAGGCGAGCGATCCCGTAGCGCCTATCTTTGCCGTGAGCGCGAGATCTGTCACCTGGAAGAAGGAGATCCTCCCCCCTGCCTGCTCTCGCACGAGCACCATGCCTTCCCTCTCCCGACCGCGCAGGAGTTCCGAGAGGCTCAGCGGCATGGCGACGGCCCGATCGGGGCCATCGCTCACGAGCGAGAGCCGAGTTTCATAGACCTCCGAACCTGGCTGGAAGGCGTCCTTCAGCGACTTTTCGGCCTCGCGGCCAAAGTACGTGGAGCGGGGCTCTTCCCAAAAATCCTCCATCCGGTCCCAGCCGCTCAGGAGCCGGACGGTCTCGTCGATGCCGATGACCTTCCCGAAGAAGCCGGCCTCGACCCTGTCGCCGTTTCGGACGGCGAGTTCCGCCGGCAGGGCGGATTCCAGGATCCCTCCGGAGGATTCCAGCCCCGGTCTCGGCTTTTCAGGCACGGAAGGGCCCGTCCGGTAGCGGAACACCCTGTCCCCGGCCAAAGCATGCCCGTAGACGTCGCGCATCCCCTTCCGGAAGGTGATCGCGTATTTCGTTTCGGGCGCAAAGCCACCCCGCAGGGTGATCCAGGACTCGACCGGCTCGTTTTTCGAATTCCCGCCGGTGTCTAAGCCCTCCCGGCGATCCTCACGGGATCCCCGTGGAGCCTCTATCCGGAGATGGGGAGGAACCGTCTCTATGAACGGCGCCACATCGGCAACCCTGACAGGGTTGGAGAAACGGAAAGCCAGGTGATCCGTCCCGGGCTTCAGAAGCGCTCCGTTCAATTCATCCGGCTCTCCCACGTCCGAACCGGATAAGAGAGGCTCCATCGCGAAAGCCTGCAAAGTGAATCCCTTCGCTACGATGAAATCCTCAGCCAAAGGCGCGAGCCCGGCATCGGCGGTCGTGCCCTTCGCGATCAACAGCGTCCATTTCCGGTCGGCGGGGATGTCCTCCTCGGGACGTGCCCGAAGACGATGTCCGGTCTCGCCGATCCGTCCCGGGATTCTTGTCCAGCGGGCGGGTGTCCGCTCCTCGGCGCCCTCGGGACCCCAGACGAAGAAGCTCTTGCCGCTTACGGCATCCGGTTCCACCGGCGGTCTGAATTCCACCTCCACTGTCGGCCTTGCCGCCGACCCTGCCGTGAAGTCCGGATCCACGTGGATGACGCCGTCGACCGCGAGTCCGGGCAGAGTGAAGGCGTACTCCCTGGGCCCGTCCAGCCTGGCCCCGGAAAGCGACCTGATGTCCGGCGATACCCGGACCTTCACGGGCAGGCCGCCCGATGCCGGCCTGTCCGGAAAGAAGCCCAGGGTGTACTGGTCTATCCAGGCGACCTTTCCCGGAAGCGGCGGCTCCAGGATCAGAAGCGATCGGTCCGCGTCACCGAAATCTTCCGGCCCGACCATCGGCTGGCTGAACATGACCGCCGCGACCGTAAAGCTCCTCACGGGCCCGCTCGGCAGGAACCGTAAAACGTCCAGAGGCTCTTCGGCTGACGTCTCCGGCTCCTGAAGATCGGCCCCATCACCCCCCCCTAAGTCACTTTCCGAGGTCCCCAGGGCGGCTCTGCCGTCCACCGCGTCCGCTGGCGATCCTGCGGACGGCGCATCGCCCTCGCCGGACGGAGATCCTGTATGGCACCCTGCAAGGGCGACGGCAGCGAGAATGGCGAGTACCGTCCGGGAAACGGTCGGAACTCGGACCGGGTTACTGGGGCTTCCGGAGATCATAAATCACCTTGCGGTCAGCTTGCCCGACAGACACCAGCCCAGCGGTCATGACCGGCTACACGTCACGAGAGAGGCGGATAGCGAAGAAAATGCGATGCATGGGAATTTCCTGGCGAAAAGAGGCTGGCTACTATCCTGGTCTGACAGATGATCCCAGACTGAGACGGTGGCGTTCAACATTGACCGGATGGTAGAGCGAAAGAATTTGGCCAGATCGGCATTCGGACGACATCCAGTTCCCATCGGCGGAAAGGGGCTGCAGCTGACAGATTCGCATGTTGACCTGCACATTTGGCTGAACGGCGTCTCATAGACGGACTGAAGCAAGAGCTCAATTTCCTTTATAGCCGTAGTGAACGTCATGCCGAACCGCCACCGGTCGACCCGAAACGGATTAGTCAGGCCGACTGGAAGGAAAACTGAGACGCCAAACCCTTCGACTGAAGCGAAGACGCAATGCTACGGCACATGTCTGCCCGCCTTCCAGAGCCAAGGGGAGATGCGCAAACGGCAATTACCCGTTTTCTCCCCTCGAGCGACTGTTCCTGTTGCGGCGTTGCTCGGCTACGACATCACCGCATTCTGGATAAGCCAAATCAAAAACCAAAGCATCCGGCCAACGCCACAAAACATCCTTGCGTATCCACTCATCCAATTGCTTGTCGAAACTGGGAGACAAGCGGTGGTATCCGGGTACCAGGCTTTTGGACAATAAATGATTGGTCGAGCCGAGATAAACCAAATCTTCATCAAAAACATCCAACCTAAATTCGAAATGTCCCAACAACTTTTCAAGGCCCATAAGGCGTTCGTACACCAGGAGATAGCGGTTGCCGTCCAAGACGTCCGCTTTCGCCTCCTTTATCGTGGAATGAATGATCGGTTTATAGTTGCTTCCTCCCAGAGGCTTATGGACAGCATTTGCAATATAATGGTAATTGTATCCGTCTTCAGTTTCTTTCCTGATCTGAACGGTATAACACGGATCTGGATTGTCTGGATCAACACTGTCCATCGAATAATGACCGAGATAACGGCACACCTGCAACATCCTTACGGATTCAACTTCACTCCCCACCTCAATGACATATGATGGACGTCCATCCAATTCCTCGTATGCCTCAAACGCTCTGGCACCTTCACAGTGGAATCTTGCACGAGACCACAACAATCTTGGCAGGCCATACTGACAAGGAACGCCGTAAAACAGGGAATTGACACCTGAATATCCCTTTTCAAGAGGAGAGATAGTTGACGGGTCCCTGTTGTCAATACGCGAATATTCAAATGGATCAATTTCAAGAAATCCTTGCATCCTCAAGAAAAACGACTGTTCCTGGTCATACCTTTCACGTGTCTTTTCCGCCATCCGATCGCAATATTCCAGGCCATTGTCGGCCACGTCATCAGGCAACGAATATCCGTCCGCAGAGAAATCCATTCCGTCCAAACCCCTTAACCGCCGTTCAGCCGGAAACTCGGTTTCCCAAAATAAAAACGACTCGATATACGGCAATGTCCTAACTCTGACGCTGGCGAGAGCGACTTCCTCCGAGCCGTCAATGACCTTCAACCCGCTTTTGGCGGAAGCGGCCAGGCCATGATAGTTCCAAAAGTAATCGGGGCCGAACTCGGTGCGGTCGCTTCCGAGATATCGGCCTTCCAGGCTGAAATAATCCCGCCTCGCGCCATCCCGTGACCTGTCGGCGAACGAGAAGAGTTCCAACACGATCTGGCCTTCGATTCTCTTGAATGCGATGATCTGCGGCCTTACCGAAACCCCGCTCAGATGATCCTGGTCCAACACCAGATGCCCGACCTGTCCCGGATTCTCGCCTATGAGAAGGTTATAGAGAAAACAGGCAGGGTAAGGCTCATGCCCCGATCTGTCGATCCCCTCGCAGGCAACGTCAATCGCGACTGTCGTATCGCCGTAGGATAATTCGGATCTGACGCTGTATGGTCGATCGTAGCCGGCTTCGAGCATGGACGCCTCGTCCCCGGCTTCTATTGCCTTGAACATCCAGAAGCGGGCTTCAGTCAGCTCGGGATTGAAGTCGTCCCTTTCAGGATACTCGTAGTAACGCCTCAATTCGTGCATCGCCTCCAGGTCCCCCCGTCCGGCCCTCTCCTCATAGGCCGGGATATCCGCCCTGTCGATTGGCGGCCCGTCGATATTGGCGTATTTAGCTTGATATGATCGAAATGCCTCCGTCTTCATTGCCGATTCCAAGAGCCATGCATAGTCGAATTCAAATTTAAAATGACTATAATATGACAGGCTGTCCACCACCATATCTAACTTAAGACAGTGGTCTGCGGTACTGCCGACATAATGGTCACTGGTTCTCTTAAGAAGCAGTTCCCTGTAAAGTAAATACGGCAATATAGCCAGCGTGTCCCGAGTCAACGGAGCATTCCTTTGCTCTAATATCAATTTTTGGATAAAATCCTCGACATGGCAAAGCAATTTTGGCGAATCACGTGCCTCTCCCGCATCGATTTCAGCCTGGGACTGCTTGGCCTGGCACCACACCCCCAGAAACATAATCATAATCATGAAGCATAATGGAGTATGTCTTGACATCATATTTCACCATTGTTTCCGAAATTTGTACAACATAAGGCAGAAGAGTATGGAGCCTTGAAAATCAAAATTAATGAAATCGGCAAATTATCTAACGTGCCTCCCTAAAGTTGTCGACATCGGTTAACAATATGACATCTGAAAATTTCCCGCAAAGACAATTCCACAAATATTGATTCCGCTGCAAAAACCCTCCCCCTAGACAGAGAGACGGAACGCTTTATTGCCATCGCATTGCACCCTTGCGCTTAAGCCTTTCACCATCGCCATTCTGACGCACCATTGACCCAGCATTCTGACCTCAAATTGCTACCTGGAGGTGATGGTGGGAGTTTTTGCAGTGGAATCAATATTGCGAATACACAAGAAAGAAAATTCGAAATCCCCGATTTAACCGAGACCATAGACGGGTCCAAACCCGATAAGACCGTTTGGCTATGAACCTCTGACGGATGACCTCCGCTCCTTCGGTTAAGGGCTCCTTGTCGCCGGAAGCTACCTGCGGGGATGGAGCTTCATCGTGGGAACCCGTGAACCCAACGCAGAGATCGTTCCAGAATGCCTTGATGGCGTTTCGGTCACCAGGGCGGCTCCACCGGGACGGACTCCGGAAAGCCGGTAGGAAATCTCCTTCGGAGTCGGCGGCTCATCAAAGGAATCAAGCCACTTGTCCGTCTCGGGCCCGCTCGCTGCGGCCGACTTAAGAGCGCCCAAGAACAATGGCTCCTGCTCCATATCATTCCTGAGCTCACCCACCCACCACTCCTGATACCGTGTGGTTTCCTGGCGCTTTCCGGCCTGCCGCCCTCTCCATTTCGCCCGGATATCCATCAATCTAGAGATGAGCGGTTATTTCAGCTTCCTGCAGTTTTCAGGTTAAAGAGGAAGGACGCACTTGACTACGTCATAAGATTGACAAGCAATTACCATGCCAAGGCTATACAGGCTATGCCTGATTTCATCATTTAAAACCTCCCTGTGTAACTCTTCAAGTTCCATTGGGGTACCCTCCAGTCGAAAGCTCGACAACGAACGTCTCGAACTCAGGCGTTGCGAACTGGGTTTCTGCGGCAATATGATTATCCCAATGTTCTAAAAAATCATGTTTGAAGTTTAGCACAATGCCGTCCAGTCGTCCAGCCCGCAAACGGCTTGCGGACCGATCAAGTGCCGATGGAAAAAGTCCTCAAATGCCCATGCCGCTTGTTCCACTGGACGAAGGTAATAACATCCCGCGATCCAGCTTAAGATATCTTCCTGGATCAAACCATGAATTCCTGGCGAATCGACAATTCCGCACTGGATAGACGCCGCTCGCCCGGAACCCATCCCTGCGAGATCCATGATGAAGCAGTGAACAGCATGCCACATCTCGTGGGCCAGTCTGGAGACCGCGGTGGCAAGCCCAAATTCGTATAAGGCTTTTCGCAAACTATTTCAGGCGAAAGTTCGTTAAACCCTGAAAACCTCTCCGGCGCACCCCCCCATCTTCTGAAATCGTCCATCCGGATCAATTCTCCAATGCCTGACGCCGCCAGTCCGGCACGTCGGCTAGCCCCGGAGAGAAAACCGGCACGAGGCCGCCGCAGATAAGGATTGCCCCTTTGGGAGCATAGGTTTCCGGCATGATCTTTCCGTGCCCCGGCGCGTATTCGCAACGAGCAGGCCCTCGCACCCGACCAGGGTGACGTCTGAGGTCGACACTGCCGGATCCACGAGGCAACCAGGCCCAGTATCGGAGTCCGGCTGCCGCCGCCTCGACAATACGTTCGGGCCTTGAAACCCACCTCTATGCCAAATACGGCCGAAATCCTGATTCCACTGCAAAAACCTCAACTCCTGGCAGTCGTTAGAGGGCAGAGTGTCAGGATAAAGGGGACGCTGATGGGCGTTGGTTTAAAGCTCAAGCGCAAGGGTGCCAATGCGATGTCCGTATAGCGTTCCGCTTCCCTGTCGAGGGGGAAAATTTTTGCAGTGGAATCAAGCTTCACGGACTGCCGGGCGCCTTCCTGATACCGTTGCCCCGCCAGCTGTTCATGCCCAACGAGAGCTCGCTGTCCGCTACCACGCGTTCGCGGCTATGAGGGAGGCGGAGTTAGTCCCCGACGGTCAGGGCCTCTGGGAGCGGGGTGAGGAACGCCTGCGGACGGGTCACCCTTATTTCCGCCTCGCCCGTGGCCGTCGCGCGGTCCTTACCTATCGCAACGGCGAACACCTTGAGTTCACAGGCGTAGTCGGGAAGGATGAAGCTCGCCTCCCCCTCGCCGTTCTCGTCAAGCTTCACCGCAGGAAAGAAATGCGCGAAAGGACCGGAGTCGTCCGTCCCGAAGACCGTTGTCTCGAAACCCATTTCCCCGAAGAGCTTCACCCAGATACCGTCCCCCTGCGGGTCCATAGCCTTGTCCATGCCCAGAGGCGCACCCCGCCTGTGCCAGGCTTCCGGATCCACCCGGGCACGAAAGCTCCAGTACCGATACGGGCTCTCCGGGAACCGCTCGCCGACGGCCAGGACCTGGCCGAGGGAGGACGCAGTCTGCACCCTGAGAGGCAACTCCCGCCGCATCAGCGTTTCCGGACGGAAAATGCCGTCCTCGCCTGTCCGGACTGTATCCGCGTCCACAACGGCCAAGGCTATCTCGCAGTCGGCAAAGGGCCTGCCGTCCGAGTCCGTTACCTTGACCTTCACGGAAGCCAGGGCTCCGACCGAAGCCTCGGTATCTGCCGGGACAACCTCCACCGCCAGGCGGTCGGGGGGAGCGTTCACCTTGAGCGTCAGATAACCCCTCCGGTAGGCGGGCCTGCCCGGATCCTCGCCATCGGCGGACGGCGGGGCAGTGCGACCCCTGACCAGGAGCACGGCCGCACGGACGGAAGGAGCGTCCGCCTCCGAAACGGGGATCTCCACGACAGGCGCGCCCCCGGCCAGATCAAAGACCCGGGCCTCGCTCACACCGCCACGCTCGATCGTCAAGAGCCCCGTGCCGTCGGCAAAGGGGCTCTGGACCAGGATCTTGGCAACGTTGCCTGGCACGTACCTGTCCGCGTCCGCCACGAGCTCCACCAGGCCATCGTCCGGCTGTGGCCAGGCGGGCCCATCGGCATCTCCGTCATCTCCGGTCGCCGAAACCCACAGCTCCTGCCGGGCCAGAGCCATCCTGTCAGCGGAGTCCCTCACTTCCGCGGTCACGTAATGCCTGCCAGCCTCCAGAGGGGTCAGCGTGATCTCGACCGGGGCCTCCCCGGTCGTGACGGTCTGTCCGGAAACCAGCCTGTCGAAGTACTTCAAGCCAACGTCGAAGCCGCCAGGTGTCAGTCTGCGACCGCCCGGCCAGGTCCGCCTGTAGAGCGAGACCCTGATCCGGGCGCCCGGCACGGGGACCCCGTCTACCCCTACGGCAATGACCTTCAAGGGGAATGCCTTGCCGACCTCGACCACGCGGCCCGCGGCCGAGAGCCCGGCGTACAGTGACGCGGGATGCGCCGTGAACCTGCCCGTCTTCCCGACACTCTGCCCGCCGGGTTCCTCGGCTTTCGCCACCAGGACGAAGGCCCTGGGCGCCGGCGGGCCGCTGTCCGGGATCACCGCCTCGAAGGACGCCGTGCCGTCCGCCGCTAAAAAGGAACGGCCATCTGCCGCCGCGACGGGGCTCGCGTCATCCGCGGACAGCCCTTTCGCGGCGTCCGGATCCCTTGCGGTGAAGCTCCACTCTGGCCCGAAGCCGGGCGGACGGTAGCCCCAGTCGACCCGCCAGCCCAACCCGAAACCTGCCTCTCCACTGTCCAGCGGGGTCCCGTCGGGGAAGGCGGCCTTCAGGCTGAAGCTCATCCTGTCGCCCGCGAACGCGTCATGCATCCCTCTCAAAGACATCTCGAAGGGGAGGGGCGGGGCACGCCGCACGCTGAAGCCCATCGGACCGGCAACGTCAGGCTCGCGCAGAGCCCCGGCCAGGGCGGCGGGGGATCGCCTCTTGCTGGGGTCCAGATCCAGGATAACCTGCCATTCGCCGTCTGCCGCGTCGGGAGGCACCGCAACATCGATGGCTACGGTCCCGTAAGGGCTCATCTCGACAGTGCGGTCAAGGCCCACGCGACCGCCAGGGTCTCGAACGACTGCCCTGACCCGGCTCGCTTCCGGCAGGGAGATGCCGTCCGTCCCGAGCAGGCGGACCACCGCCTTGAACCTGGCAGCCTCCCCGGGCCTGTTTGTCGGTCGGTTCGCGACGAGGAAGCCCTCTGCCCATCCGGGGGCGAGAGGAACCAGGGCTTCTGCCACTCCGGCCTCGTCGGGCAGGAAGCCCCGGAGCCACTCAGAGCTCCACAAGACCTGTTCGGCGCCCTTGGCAGCCGTGAAATGCAGCGTCGGCCGATAAGGTGACAGAGTCCTGCATTCCGCGGAAATCCTCGACGCGAGTGCCGCCGTTTCCGGGAACCGCGCGAGTCCGTCCTCCCCGGTCTCCCCCGTCCAGAGCTCCGAGCCCGCACAGTCAATGACCGTCACTTCCGCGCCAGCCACGGGTTTGCCGTCAGAGAGCCGGGTCACCCAGGCGAGCGATCCCGTCGCGCCGATCTTGGCCGTGAGCGCGAGATCGGTCACCTGGAAGAAGGAGAACGACTTGCCGTCACCCGCGCCCACGAAGGTCACGCCGTCCCTCTCCGTGCCGCCCGTGAGCTCCGAGAGGTTCAGGGGCAGGACGGCTTTCCGGGAAAGGTCTCCCTCGATCGCGATCGCGGCCGTATGGACCCCCGGGCCGGGCCAGTGAGCAGACTTAAGCCACCCCTTGGCGCCGCCGTACATCTCGGAATGCGGCCACTCCCAGAAGCCCTCAATCCCGAATGCGCACAGGAGCCAGACGGTCTCCCGGACACCCATGACCATCCCGAAAAACCGCGCCTCTGGCATATTGACGATCTGTACAGGAACGACCGGCGGGAGGGCGGACTCCAGGATCCCGCCTGGGGTGTCCAGCTCGGCTCGCGGCCATTTCCCCTTCTCCGGCTGTTTCTGTTCTAATCGACCTGTCCGGAACAGGTACACCCTGTCCTCGTCCAGCTTATTCCCATAGACGTCCGGCAGGCCTTTCCGGAACGTCACCGAATAATAGGTTTCGGATGCCAGACTCCCCTGCAGACGGAGACAGGACAGGATAGGTTCCTTTTCCGGCTCTTCGCCTCTTCTGGCGGTAACGTCAGGCTCGCCTGCAGCACGATCGCCCGCCGATTTCTCGGAGCCGCATGCGCCGAAAGACGCAGGACCGGGCCGGCCAACCTTTAGGTCATCTGCTGCGGCATGGTGCGGTTCCATCTCCACGTAGGATATCGCCTCGGACATCCTCACCGGGTTGGAGAACCGGAACTCCAGGCGCACGCTACCTGGGGGCAGGTCATGTTCAATCCTGTAGTGATGCAAGCCCCGACCTCTGTATCCGAAACGGTCGTTCGTCACCTCGATAGGTCCCGGAGTGCTTCCGTCCACCACCTCGAAATCCTCGTCTATAGGCGGGAAGCCCGCAACCAAGGATGCGCCCTTGGCGATCAGGAGGGTCCAGTCCTTGCCCGGAGGGATATCCTCGACGGACTGGACATGGAAACGGCGTCCGGGATCGGCGTCATGTCCGGTAATCAGACGCCAGCGGGCGGGGACCCGCTTCCGTTCCGGTTCCGGCCCCCAGGCGAAGAAGCTCCTGCCGTTTACGGAGTCGGGATCCACCTGGCGGTTGAAGGTCACGTCGACGCGCGGCCTAGCAGCCGATTCGGGCGTAAAATCCTCCGTCTGACTGACATCCTCGAGCGCGAGCGCCGGGACCGTGAAGACGAATTCTCCCGGCCCGTCCAGCCTGGCCCCGGAAAGAGATCTGATCTCAGGCGAGAGCCGGAACGTGACGGGCGACTCCGTTACCGGCTCGTCCGGCACGAATGCCAGGGTGAACCTGTCCACCCAGACGGATTTCCCGGAAAGCGGCGGTTCCGTGGTCAGAAGTGACCGGTCGATGTCCCCGAGCTCCTCCGGTTCGACCATCGGCTGGCTGAACGTGACCGCCGCCTGCGTAAGACTCCCGACGGGCCCGCTCGGCGCGAACCACAACACCGTCAGAGGTTCGACTTCCACCGGCAGGGCTACCGTCTCCTGAACCGAAGGCGTGGCATCGCCGCCCCCTTGTACCCTTTCCCCATCAGCGCCGTCAGTCGTATCGTTCGGCGTGTCATGCTGTGATGTGGCGGACGGATCTTCACTCTCTTGGGAAATCGCATCGGATAGGCAACTTGCGAGCGCTAAGGACGTAATGATGGCGAGCATCACTTTAGGGAAAGATTGAACTCGGTACTTTCGGCGGGGATTTCCGGAGATCATGAGTCACCTTGCGGGTCAACGGCTTCGCAACCCTGACCGGCGGCATGGCTGGGGACAGCGAAATGGCGAAGGGAAGAGGCAAACCGAAGCGTGGGAAGAGGCAACCGGAACGGAGCGTAGAGAAATACCGCTGTAGAACTGTATTAAACATAATAACTCACGCCGCATGGGATCGGTATGAGGTTCGGAGCTATCCGGCTGGACGGATGCGGGTTGAAATCCCTGCCTGGCAGTTTCTGCCAGGAAAACGGCGGAGGCGCACTCAATGGGCTGGCTATCGGAACAGGTGAAGTCTGACAACTGGCCTGCAGTCGCCACAGAATACTCCAGGACGGATAATGCCTGATTGTGTTCGGATTTGAATGTTGCACGGCTTTGAAATTTGGAAACGAGCGAGATTTGTTTCGTCGGATTCAAGTAAGCTCTCAATTGTCATGATAGCCGACATGCCGCACCGCCATCCTGTGACTCGGCTCGATTGGAACCGGCTACCGAACAGGAAAACCCGGCGACTATACCCTCCCCTGCTACGATGTCGCACCATCGCGTTGGCATGTCAATCGCCTAGCATCAACCATCGATAAAAGCAAGGGAAAGTCATCAGTTTTCACCTTTAGCGCTTCTGATAATATTGCGACGTTGCTCAACGATGAGATCACCGCATTCGGGGTAAGCCAAATGATAGTCCTCAGGATTCGCATAAGAAGGACTCCAGTCGTTTTTGCGTTCCCACTCTTCCACCTGCTTCGCGAAACTGTCTGGCAACCGCTTGAACCCGGGGACAACACTAGCCGATAATTCAGGTTTGTTCGAACCCAGATAATTATGATCTTCATCGAAGACATCCATCCTGAATTCGAGACCTCTGTAAATCGGATCACGCATCGAAAGACTATCAAACAGGACGAAATAGGTGTTGCCGTCCATCGCGTTAGCTTTCACTTCCTTTGTCGCGGAGTGAATTTCCGAATCATGGTAACTTGAACCATGTTGTTGTTGGCGGATGGCGTTTATCGCATAATGATATTTGTATCCGTCCTTAGTCTTTTTCCTGACTTGAACGGCATAACAGGGATCCGGATTGTCCCGATGATAGTCTTCCGTCGAATAGTGTCCCAGATATCGGCATACCTGAAGCATCCTGATCGATTCGACTTCGCTTCCCAACTCGATGACGTATGTCGGACGTTGCTCCAATTCCTCATATGCAGCAAAGGCATCATCGGCATTGCATTGAAAAAACGATCGAGCAAACAGCCTTCTTGGGGGATAGTACCTGCACAAATATGGCGGATAGTTTAAAGACATCCAGGAAGCATATCCCTTTTCTAACGGAGAGACTTCCGATGTTTCCTTTTTATCAATTCGCAATGCTTCATATGGATCCAGCCGGAACAGTTTTCGCATTCTCTGGAAATACGTATGCTCTTCATCTTCCAGTTCCTGAAATATCTTTTCTTTCCGGCGGCATGATTCCTCGTCCATATCTGCCGCACCATCTGGCTGTCCACCATCTTCGACAATTATATAGTCCAAAGCAGTCAACCTTTCATCTGCGGGAAATTCGGTTTCCCAAAACATAAACGATTCAACATACGGCAATGTCCGCACGTGAATCGAGTCAAGGGTCGACTCTCCGGAAAGGTCTATGGCCCGAGTCTCGGATTTGGCGGAAGCCGACAGGCCATGATAGTTCCAAAAGAAATCAGGCGTGAACTCTGGGCGGTCGCTTCCGAGGTATCGGCCATCCATGCCGAAGTAATCCCGTCTCACGCGATCCCGCGACCTGTCGGCAAACGACGTGAGTTCCACCACGACCTGGCCATCGAACCTCTTGAGGGAAATGATCTGCGGCCTTATCGAAAAACCGCTCAGATGATCCAGGTCCAATACGAGATGCCCGACCTGGCCTGGCGACTCGCCTATGAGAAAGTTGTAGAGAAAACAGGCTGGGTATGGTACTGGGGCGGATTTGTCGATCCCCTCGCAGGCGACATCAATGGCTACGGTCGTGGTGTCGTAAGACAATTCCGATCGTACGCTGTACGGCCTCTCATAGCCTGCATCAAGCATGGATGCCTCATCGCCTGCCTCGATGGCCTTGAACATCCAGTAACGGGCTTCAGTCAACTCTGGGTTGAAGCTTTCCCTATAGGGATAATCGTAATGACGCCTCAATTCGTACATTGCATCCAGCTCCCCCCGTCCGGCCCTCTCCTCATAAGCTGGGATATCGGCCATGTCGATTGGCGGCCTGCCGATACTCGCGTATTTTCTCTCATAGAGATAAAAAGCCTGTGCCAGCATCTTAGACTTCAAGCTGCGCACAAAATCTGATTCATCTTTGAATATGCCATAAAATGGCCAACTCTCTCCCGGCAGACGTGACTTTTGACAGTCCCGTATGGTCAGACCAGTAAAATTGTCCCTTGTTCTCTTAAGATATATTTCTTTGTAAATTACATACGGCAATAATGACCGTTTACCTGAACTCAATGGCTCGTTTCTTTGGTCCAATGCCAATTTTTGAACAAAATCTTCGACATAACAAGGAATATCAGGAGAATCCGCCGCCTTTGAATCAACGTTCTCCGCCAGGGACTGCTCAGACTGGCCCCACACACCAAAACAAAGAATCAAGACCGCAATGCAAAATGCAGTATATCTTGACGTCATATTTTCCAGAACAAGAGATTTCACGATAAGCTACCATCCTTTGAAGATTGTGGTTGATATCCTGGAGACGACCTCTTGCACCGCCAGCAAAACCAAAGACCAAAGACCAAAGACCAAATGCCGCCAATTTTTTCCACTCATGTTAACAGATTAGCAGAAAATGAAGATAGCCGCAAGGGATACCACGCCTCCCCATCACCTTGCCTAGTGACAGGTATTTCAGACATCGTGAACGGAATGACATCCAACGGCAGCGTTCCCGTTGCGGGACCACGAACCATTTAGGCTGGCTCCTCGTCAGGGCCTCGGAGATACCCAGGGGGGTTGTGGCAACTGATCGAAGATCCGCCACCGGGTGTGGCTAGGAAAGGTTACGAACGGCTCAATGATCATCCATCCGCCGAATACTCACCCGCCAGTGGATCCTCCCCGCTTCACCTCAAATAACCAAACCTCCCAACTTCACCGCACCAACAGGATGAGGCCCATGATGCCGTGTTGTCCCTGGGAATGATGCCGTTCAAGTTTGTTCACCACGGCAACGACCTTCTGAGGCATCGAACGCGCCGTATGCTTGGAAACGGCAGGAGTGGACGGTTGCCGTAAAGCATTGTTATTAATTTATAATGTTACATAGTCGACCCTGAAAAAAGGCATAACTAGCTGATTTTACTAAATAAAGACCAGGAAGAGGATTGATTTAATGCCTAACTCTTAAATTTTAAAATTTTCTTGGCTTGGAATATCAACAAATATAATGATCATTTCAGTAAGTTCGCTAGATTCTCGTAATGAGCAGGCATCACCGATATCGGTGATAATTCCTGAGTAAATGTTAAATT